>DASVHT010000197.1:0-3317 GCA_036382455.1 Dermatophilaceae bacterium | reverse complement strand
CAAGCAGCCGCAGCACGTCAAGCTCACGGTCGCTCAGCGGCTCGATGAGCGCCTCCTTGTTCCCGGCGTTGTCCTCGGGGCGGACAGCGGCCGTCAGAAGGCGGCGAACGTAGTCCGGGGCGATTCCCCGGTTCGCGGCGTCCTGCAGCAGGGCCGCCATGGGTGGGCCCTCATCGAGGAAGACGCGAACATAGCCTTCCGGTTCGCCGAGCGCCAGGGCACGTCCGAGGGCGGCAAGAGCGGCAGGCATGTCGCCTCGCACCTGGTGGGCAAGCGCCAGCAGGACAAGGATTTCGATGACATTGCCCGTCCGCTGACCGTCCTCCGCTGCTCGCAGCAGGCGACCCAGTAGCGCGAAGGCGTCACGGGCAGACCCGTCCGAAGGGTCCAGCGTGGATTGGGCCAGGAGCACCCTCGCAAGCGTGACGTGCTCGAACTCGCGCAGATACGTCAGGTCGTCGTGAGGCGACAGGCCTCGCGCCCGAGCCCACGCATTCGCTTCGGCCAACCGCCCCTGCCTGAGCAGGATTCGTGCCTCTTGCGCCGGCAAGGGACGGACGTCCGGGATGAAGTCCGGCATGTACAGGCGCTGTGCCTCGTGGATTGCATCGAGCGCGCCATCGAGGTCCCCTTCAGCCTGCCGGATGCGGGCCGTCACGACATGCAGCCGATAGCGGTTCTGCGGGTAGCCCATGTGCTCGCCCAGGTCCTTGCTCGCCTGGAGATGCCGTGTGGCGGCCTGGAGGTCGCCCTGCTCACGGGCGAGGTCGCTCAGTCCCACGTACATGTCCGCCGTGGCCCGCAGGACTGGCTCGCCATGCTTTGCCGACAGTTGCAATGCCTGCTCGTACGTCCGGATCGCGTCACGCAGCCGTCCCTGGGTGATCCGGATGTCCGCCAGGGCGATCGCACCACCGAGCGCATCAGAGAGGCTGCCAGACCGCTGCACCCGCGCCATCCCAGCGCCGTAGATTCGATGCGCGGTCTCGAGGTCCCCGCTCGCCCATGTGGCCAATCCCAAGAGCGCCTCTGCTGCCCCGCGGAGGAGATCGTCGTCCTCGGGAGCCAGATTCAGTGCCTCGCGAGCGTGCCGGACGGTCGTCGCGACGTCGCCTCGGATCTGGGCAAGCACGGCTCGGTAGACCGCGATCAGCGCAGCCAGGAGGCTGAACTCGCGCCGGTCTACGACAACCATCTCCGGCCGCCCGGCTCCGGCTTCATCTGGCACACCGTGGGGCGCCGTGAGCCAGCGCTCGCCGTCTCCCAGACGGCGCTCGACGTCCTCGAGCTCGCCGATGGACAACAGCGCCCAGGCGTAGGCGACGCTCAGGACCGGTCTTCGCCCAATGACCTCATCCGGTAGCGCCCTAAGCCACCGGAGCGCCGTCACCTCCTGATGACCCTGCCGCAGCGCCGGCACCGCCAACTCAATCAGGCTGGCGGCTCGGTCGAAGTCTTCGCCCGCCAGCGCGTGCCGGATTGCCTCGGAGCGGTCACCGTTGTGCTCGTACCAGTCGCTGGCACGACGGTGCAGGTCGGGCACCCACGCTGGCTGCTCATCGAAGAGGCGCGTGCGCAGCACGTCGGCAAAGAGCTGGTGGTAGCGATACCAGCGCCGGCGGTCATCAAGCGAGACGAGGAAGAGGTTCCCGCGATCGAGCGCCTCCAGCATCGCCGTGCCGCCCTCGTGACCAGTAACGGCATCGCAGAGAGGGCCAGTCAGCCGACCCAGGATCGAGGTCTGCAGTAGGAACTGGCGGACATGTTCGGGTTGACGGTGCAAGACCTCGTCGGCCAGGTAGTCAACGATGTACCGATCGTCGCCGGCAAACCCGGCGATGAAGTCGGCGGGATCGTCGCGGCCTTGGATCGAGAGCGCGGCCAGTTGCAGGGCAGCGATCCAGCCCTCCGTTCGACCCTCCAGCGCCACGACATCCCGCCCCGTCAACTCCAGCTTCATCACCCCGTTCAGGTACGCGGCGGCCTCCTCGGGCGTAAAGCGCAGATCCGCGGCGCGGATCTCGATGAGCTCGCCACGCCCGCGCCAGCGACCGAGCGGCAATGCCGGGTCGGCGCGGGTGGTGACCAGGAGGTGCAGCTGTGGCGGCAGGTGCTCAATGAGGTATGCCATCCCGTCCTGGATGTCGCTCGCATCCACGACGTGGTAGTCGTCGAGCACCAGCACGATGTCGCGCGGCAGCCCGCTGAGGTCGTTGAGCAACGTGGCAAGGACCGATGTGATCGGCGTTTGGGGCGACCCCAGCAGGGAGATCGCAGTCGCGCCTACCTCGGGCACCACCGTCTGCAGCGCGGCGATCACGTACGGCCAGAAGGATGCGGCCCGATTGTCGCTAGGGTCGAGCGAGAGCCACGCCGCGCGCCGTTCGTGCAAGGGAGTCGCGGCCAGCCACTCGGCCACCAGCGTCGTCTTGCCGAAGCCGGCGGGCGCGGAGACCAGGGTCAGCTTCGACTCGCCCCTGCGGCTCAGGCGCTCGCTCAGCCTCAGACGTGTCACCAGACCGCGTCGCACCCTAGGGATGAAGAGCTTGGCCTCGAGCAGCGGGCTTGGGATGACCATCTGACCCCCCACGATACGGGTCACGGGCGTCGACCGGTAGGCGATCGGCTCTTCGCAGCGCGGCGACGCTAAAGAGGTGCGCTCCGTGCCCGACTCTCCGTGGAGCTGCGGTGGGGTGTCTACCGACGTAGACCGTTGGTGCCAGGGGCTTAGCACCCGAGGCGAATAGACCGCAGCGCCCTACCGCTCCACGCTCATCACAATGTCGACGGGCGTGTGTTCGAGCGTCACCAGCGCCAGTTGCGGCACGACAAGCGGACGGTGCCAGCGGTGAAGCTGTGCACGGTCTGTGGTGTCGTCACCAGCCGCGCGGGTAGTCGCTGCACCGAGCACGCCCGCCAGTCCAACCGCAGCCGCCACAACGCCCTGTACAGCACGCCGGCCTGGCAACGGCTCAGCGCCCGCGTGCTTCGCGTCTGGCGTGGCGAGCGCGGCAACTGGTGCCCTGGCTACCAGCGCCACGCCCATCGCGCCGCCGACCTGACCGTCGATCACGTCGTGCCGCTCGCGGCCGGCGGTGCGCCGTTCGACATCGGCAACACCGCCGTGCTGTGCCGCTCGTGCAACTCGACGAAGGGTGCGTCGACCGACCGGGGTGGGGTAGCCCTTATGGCGGCCCCGATGCGCCCCGACCGCGCCTCCCAATCGTGTGCACGCGGCCGAGTTTCGCCAATTGTCCCGGTCGCCGCTGGGCCCGTGGGGGTCGGAAACCCCGATTCGCGCTCGGATCCCCGGGTAC
>DASVHT010000196.1:0-1909 GCA_036382455.1 Dermatophilaceae bacterium | reverse complement strand
TGGTATCGAAGCGGAGCGCGTTGGGGCTGACGGTGGGGATACCGGCAGTCACGAGTGGCGCACACTCGCGCCGTTCGCTTACGAGACTTGAGTCGCCATACCCGCCCTTGGAGTAGATCTGCCCCGTGCAGAACCGGTCTTATGGACGGCTCCCCAAGACGCAGTTGCGAGCGGTTGCCGGTTCGCCGGCATATCGGTTCTGTTCGCTCGCTCATGCCCATGAGCGGATGATGCAGCTGTCGCTACACGGACTCGGTCTGCAGGGGGAGCATCGAGCCGCTGGCCAGCCCGAGGATGTGAAGCCAACCGCTCGACGGTGGAGCCGCGTGGCGAGCGCCCCAATGTCGGAGGGGCCCGACACGCTGGATGCGTGCCCGGCGAGGAGAGACGGCTCACGGTCGTAGGCACGAGCGTGGCGGCCAGCCTCGCCCAAGCCGCCACCTACTACCAGCAGCTGGCCAAGAAGGCGGCGAACGTTGACGACCTCCTCGCCGCACTTGAGGAAGCCATTGAGTCCGGACGCGTCGCGCTCGAGGATTGCCTGCGCGGGTACGACTCGTTCGACACGCTCGCGTTCCTTCGTTTCGCGGCGGGGCCGTGGGACTTCAGGAGGTCCCAGAGAGCGAGAGTCAGATCGAGACCTCCCAGGCGGCCCAGGACGTCATCGCACTGACGCTCCTGGGCGTGGGGCTGCCTCGGCACCCGTTGACGGGAGAGAACTCCGGTCAGCCCGACCTCGGGAAGGCGCTGGGTCTAGCAGGCGACATCGTGAGGGCCAGCCAGACACGCGCCGTCGTACAAGGCCGCCGTGTCGATCAGCCGCTCGGCGCTCTCGCGGGGGAGTTCATGGGCTACGAGCTGTCGGTGCGCGGACGAAAGTACGCGTCGATCGCGAAGGAACACTGAACACCGGGCTCTTGGGCGACCCGATCGTTTCCACCGTCATGAAGAGCGCGCTCGGGTTCACTCTCGAAGACATTCGGTCGGCGCGCGAAGCGTCGGCGGCGCTGCTGAACCACCGGTTCTTCGGGGCGCGTGACCGCGTCGGGGAGATCGTGCAGTCGGGTACGGGCACTGACGACATCAACGCTGACGCCTTCCGGCGCGACATCAACCTGATGCTGAACGAGTGCCGGCTGTTCGGGGCGGTGTCGGCCGTCGACGCCGCCAAGGGTGCCGGGATCGAGGAGCCGACCGCGAAGGCAGTCCTCGAGTTCTTCAGCACCTCCCGGCCGGCAATAGGCCAAGCGAACCCTATTGTCAAGTTCGCCCAGGGAGAGCGTCCGGCGCCTTGGGGGTCCATCGCGGACGACGGCGTGTACCTCATCCTCAACGGGTTCCTGGGCGAAGACGATCTGCGCCGTGACATCGAGCGTGGGCTCGTCGCGGCCGCCGGAAACCAAGGCATCGCAGGCAAGGCGTGGCCCAAGTACGACAAGCGCCGGGCTTCGTTCTCCGAGTCGAAGGCAGCTGCCGCCCTCAGCGAGCTCCTCGCCGGAGCCGCGCCCCGCTGGACCGGACAGCAGTACATCGGCCCGGTCCAGAACGACGACATGGCCAGCCTGGGCAGGGACGCCGACCGGACGCGGGTTCGGACCAAGCAGTTCGAGTCGGACCTGCTGTTCGTTGTCGACGGTGTCGCGCTGTGTGTCGAGGTGAAGGCCGGATCTCTCACGGAGAAGGCTCCTCTGGAAGGGACCGTCATGGCCGCTACCCTGCCCGTCACCCGCATGGAACCGTCGGACGTCGCTGTGGCCGGCTTCCTGGCCCGCTACCCTGCCCGTCACCCGCATGGAACCGTCGGACGTCGCTGTGGCCGGCTTCCTGGCCCGCTACCGAGAGCCCACCTTGAGTGCCTACCGCCGTGACCTGCGGTGCTTCTGGCAGTGGTGCGCCGATCACCAGGTTG
>DASVHT010000195.1:0-2158 GCA_036382455.1 Dermatophilaceae bacterium | reverse complement strand
TTCTCGCCAGTCGCTCGCAGCTTCGAGAGGAGCGCCATGGACATCGAGCCGTTGACAGCGGTGCGCCAGACCACGCCCGGTACCCGGATGATCCTGCTCATCGCCAGTGTTCTGGTCTTCCTGGTCGGTATCCAGCTCTTCGTCCTGACCGAGATGACCGACCGATTCTTCGCCTGGACGATCAAGTCCCGGCTCACCGCGGCGTTTCTCGGCGCCGCCTACTGGGCGAGCTGCACGATGGAGTTCGTCGCATCACGCAGGCGCGTCTGGGCCCATGCCCGGATAGCGATACCCGCGGTGCTGGTCTTCACCGCGGTGACCCTGGTCATCTCGCTCGTCCACATCGACCTGTTCCATCTCGATGAGCCGAGCGTGATGACCCGCTTCTTCACCTGGACCTGGCTGTTCGTCTACGCGGTGGTGCCGCCGGTGATGGTCGTCCTTCTCGTTCGCCAGGTGCGCGCGGCCGGCGTTGATCTGCCGCGTCAGGGGCGCTTGCCGGTCTGGTTCCGAGTGCTGCTGGGCGTGCACGCCGCAGCGCTGATCCCGATGGGCATCGCCCTGCTGCTGACCCCCAAGGTCGCCGCCGAGCTGTGGCCCTGGACCTTGACCCCGCTGACCGGACGGGCGATCGGAGCCTGGCTACTGGGCCTCGGCATCGCCGCAACGCAGGCAGTGGTCGAGAACGACTGGATCCGCATCCGGCCCGCGACGATGAGCTACACCGCCTTCGCGGTGCTGGAGTTCGCCGCCCTGGCACGCTATCCCGATGAACTGGCGTGGGAGACGCCTTCAGCCTGGATCTACCTGGTCTTGCTGGCCAGTGCGCTGGTCATCGGTCTCTACGGCTGGTGGCAGGCAACGCAGCTCAGGAAGAAGATCGATGCCGACGGTTCAGTTCCTGCCTGAAAACAGCCAGGGCCGGGGGCTTGCCCTACCGTTCGGATCATCGTCGGCGCAGAAGCCGAAAGGTCGGTCCGGGCGGCTCGGTAGCGCCGGCGTCGGGCTGGACACCGGCCCGCCGGGTCGCCAGTTCGAGCCGCAGGCTCTCCAGCCCCCGCGCCATCGCCCACCTGTGGTTGGCCGCGAACAACGGCCTGAACAACCAGCTGAACCGCCGCACGACCGGCTTGTCGACGCTGATCCGCCAGTCGAACGCCAGCACCACGTCCGGTCCGTCCTGGCGGAAGAACCAGCGCCCCGTCCCGTTGAAGTCGCCCTCGGCGGTGAACGCGAAGCCGCGCTCGGTCACCGGTTCGGTCAGCGTCGAAATCCACGACAGGCTGTAAGGAAGCCAGCCGGTGGTGTGCAGTTCGATCCTCCGACCAACGCCGTCCGCCAGCCGCCGCACCGACAGATAGACCGACGGCCACCAGCGTGGCAGGGCGTCAACGTCATCCAGGACGGCCATCGCTTCGTGGATTGCACCGCGGGCACGCCACACGGTGCGAAGCCGATAGCTCGGGGCGCTCACCATCTCGTCATCCGCTCTGCGATGTGACCCGCTCTGCGTTTTGCCTGCTCTGCGTTTTGCCTGCTCTGCGTTGATTCCCGCTCTGGGGAATGCGTCGGATGGGCTTACCCGGGCGAATCGTAATGCAGCCGTGCCCTGGTCGGCAGGCACAGCGAAACGCAGGTCCGGCCGGGATGACCCGGCCGGACCTGCGTGGTCCTGGAATCTGTCAGGGAGCTGGCAGCGGCTTTGCGCCCACGGAGTTGAACGCCTGGGTGCCGGCCGAATCGTCACCAGCGAACGGGGTGATCGGGCCCTTTCCCTCACCGAGGCAGAAGTCGTCCCCGGCGGGTTCGGCGAACCACATTCCGACCTGATTGAGGTCGACCCTGACCCGCGTTCCGTTCACGATGGTGGAGGAGAACGCTTCCTGCACGATCAGCCGGAATTGATTGGTGGCATTGCCCCACTGGTCCGTGGTGATGTCGCCGATGTACTCAGCTGCACCGAACGGGGATGCGGCCTTCTCCAGCAGGAACACCGTGAACGACCTCTTCGCCGGCAGTCCGGTGGCCTTGATGTTGAACGCGTCATATCCCACCACGTCGGTCGTCAGGTCGACCTTGATGTTCACCTTGGCCTTGGGCATGCACGCCGCCAACTGGGCGGAGGAGGGCGAGAGCTTCAGTGACACAGACGGGGCAA
>DASVHT010000194.1:0-7951 GCA_036382455.1 Dermatophilaceae bacterium | reverse complement strand
TGCTGAACAACCGCCACAAGGCCACGGGCGAGAGATTCCCACAGGCGGTGGCGTCGATGGTCGCGCTCAATGACACTGCCGCGCGTCATGCCCTCGAGGCGGGTGTCGAAGCGGCCACCGACGTGACCGGGTTCGGCCTGCTGGGTCACCTGTTCAAGATGGTGCGCGCCTCAGGCGTGAGCGCGGTCGTCGAGGCGGCGGCGGTGCCTTACCTCGAGGGGGCGCGCGAGGCACTGCGGGACGGCTTCGTCAGTGGCGGAACCCGGCGCAACCTCGAGTGGGTGCGTTCGCAGATCGACTCGGCGCTCGGCGAGGACGAGCTGCTCCTGCTCGCCGACGCTCAGACCAGCGGTGGGCTGCTCGTGGTCGGGGAGATCCCCGGCGCGCCCATCGTCGGAGAGATCGTGCCGTGCGGCGAGCGGGCGCTCCGGGTCCGCTGACCGCACGTCACCCGGTCAGGTGGTCGTGGCTGCGGGGTCGCCGAGCACGCCCTCGCGGACGTCGTTTCGGGTGCGGGGGATCTTGGTGATCACGGTGAGAACCATCGAGGCGAGCGCAATGACCGCGATGACGGTGTACCCGAGGGTGTAGTTCTTGGCGCCGCCGATCAGCCCCGAGATGATGAACGGGCCGATGATGCCGCCCAGGCTCCAGCCGAGGATCATCAGACCGTAGATGGCGCCGGCGTGGCGCACACCGAAGTAGTCGCCGGCGGTCGCGGGCATGGTGCCGAATCCCCCTCCGTAACAGAGGTAGATGACCGCGGCGAGGATGAAAAAGAGCACGGCGCTGCTCGCGTGGGGGATCGCCAGCAGGCAGATGCCCTGGAGGCCGAGCATCGCCGCGAACGCCGGCATCCGGCCCGTGTGGTCAGAGACCACGGCCCACACGATCCGGCCGCCGCCGTTGAAGATCGCGAGCGCGCCGACGAGTCCGGCGGCCCCCGCCTTGGTGTACCCGGCGATGTCGGTGGCGCTGGCCGCTGCCTGGGAGATGAGGGCGATACCGGCGGTGACATTGAGGGCGAGGATTGTCATGAGGAGGTACCACTGCGGGGTGCGCAGGGCCTCCTTCTCGGTGTAGTCCTTGCCGCTGTCGACGACGGGACCGCTCGTTGCGGGCGAGAAGCCCGGGACCTGGTAGCCACTCGGCGGGTTGCGGAAGAACGACGCGCCGATCAGCGACAGGATGAGGTACCCGATGCCCAAGGGCAGGAACGCCTTGGTCGGCACGTCCTTGTTGCTGTCGATGAGGCCCTGCGCGATCGGCGACGTCAGGACCGCACCGAAGCCGAACCCGCCGACCGCCAGTCCCGTGATGAGCCCCCGCTTGTCGGGGAACCACTTCTGCAGCATGGCGATCGGGACGATGTAGGCGAAGCCGAGCCCGAAGCCGCCGATGACGCCGTAGCTGAGGACGAGCAGCCAGAGCTGACCGCGGTTGTGCGAGAACGACGCGAGGATGATGCCGACGGCGTAGATGATGCCGCCCATGAGCGCGACGAGGCGTGGCCCCTTCTTGTCCTGCAGCCGGCCGCCGATGTAGGAGCCGATGAAGATCATGCCGATCGTCACCTCGAACGGCAGCGCCCCCTCCAGCTTGCTGAGTTGGAACGGCTCGGCGACAGTCAGCGCCTTGCTGAACACGCTCCAGGCGTAGACGGCACCGATCGAGAACTGCAAGAGCAGCGCCGCGGCGACCAGCCACCAGCGTCCCCTCGTCGGGTTGTCCTGCTGTTCGGTACGGGCCATCACGTCGTCGGTCGTCATGTCGCTCCTACGGTCGGGTCGTCGGGTCAGCTGCGGTGCCTTCTCTGCGGTCGAGACGCTCGCGTTGGGGGACCACGGTGTACTTCGGGTCGCGGGCCGACTGCTGGCCGGCCTCAAAGATGCCGAATCGCGTGAAGGCCGAACCGGCCATCAGCGCGGTCCCGGAGATCACCGAGGCGATGCGGCTGCGCCGGCCGAGCAGCAGGACGCCGGCAACCCCGATGGTGTTCAGGACCTTGGCGATCTGCAGGTAGCTTCCGGCCTTGCCTTGGTGCAACGGCTCGGCCGTCAACCCCATCGCCGCCTCCATCCGTTGGTCGACGGCGAACTCCAGCAGGGCACCTCCGACTGCCATTCGTCGGGCAGGGCCGGCCTGGCCGACCGGCGCAGCGATCATGCCGAGGCCCCCTGACGCGGCAGCGGCCGACCCGACGAAGAGGAACGGCAGGTGACGGTGGGCGTCGTGCCAGGTGGGGGTGGCCGTGTCGGACAGCAGGACCGCTGTGTACGAGGCCACGACCGGGGCGACGATCGCGGCTCCGATGCCGGCGGGTCGGCCGGTGGATGCCAGGAGCCGGGCGGGGCCGCGCAGCGCGTGGGGGAGCAGCCCGCTCAGCTCGGCCGTGGCGGCCAGGCCGGCCAGTGGCCCATAGAGGGACAGAACCCAGGTGCCGACCGACATGGGTGAGGTCGGTCTCACGACCCTCTGCATATTGAGGAACCGGCTCGGCCGGCCGAGGTCATGGATGAGAGCACCCATGCTCATGCTGATTCCCGCAAGTGCTCCCAGACGTGCGGCCCGTCGCAGCGTCGGCCGACCGGTCAGGTCAGCGCCCGCCCCCAGCAGGGAAGAGCCGGCCGCGACGCCTCCGAGAAAGAAGTAGGCCGGGATGTCGGCCTTCCACGGCGACGGCTTGACCACGGGGCGACCGTAGTAGGAGGTGAAGGTGGCCTCGGGCACCATTGCGCGCTCGCCCTCGCCACCCCCACGGCGACCGCCCATGCCACGCCCGGCGCGCTCGGAGAGCCCGCTGATCTGGTCCCTGCCCTGACGCAGGCCGCGGGCGGCGGCGGCTTGGACATTTCGCCGCCGCCGGCCCTTGTGCTGGTCGTCATCGGGCCACCGGCCATAGGTGTTCTGCGCCTCACCGGGAGTACTCACGAGCGGCCGCCGAAGAAGCTCACGGCAGCGCCGCCGAGCATCACGAGAGCGGCGAGACCAGCCTTCTTCCACATGGCCGGCAGGTCCTTGGTAGTGACCACGGGGTCGGGGGGCAAGCCGTACACCTCCGGTTGGTCCAGCAGCAGGAACATCGCTCCGGCGCCGCCGATGCCGTCCTGCGGGTCTGCGCCATAGAGCCGGGCCTCCGGCACACCCTGGGAGTGCAGCTGCTCCATCCGCGCGTGTGCGCGCTCGCGCAGCTCGTCGACATCGCCGAACTGGATGGACTGGGTGGGACAGGCCTGTGCACAGGCCGGTGTGTTGCCGGCTCCGAGCCGGTCGTAGCAGAGCGTGCACTTTTGGGCGATCCCGACGTTCTTGTCGCGCACCCATGTTGCCGGCACCGTGTCGGTCTTCTTGACCTTGGTGACCGTGTCGGACTCCTCGACCCCTCCCTCGTTATCCATGCGTCGCTCGATGACCCCGAACGGGCAGGCAGGAATGCAGTATCCGCAGCCGTTGCAGATGTCGTCCTGCACGACGACGGTGCCGAACTCGGTCCGGAACAGCGAGCCGGTCGGGCACACGTCGAGGCAGGCCGCGTGGGTGCAGTGCTTGCACACGTCGGACGACATGAGCCACCTGAAGTCCGCCATCTCGGAAGTGGCCTCTGGAAGCGCGTCGGCGTCTCGAAGCCCGAGGGTCGGCATACCAACATCCACGGGGAGGCCTGTCCGGGCGGCACCCTTGGGCTGCTCGATGAAGGCGACATGCCGCCACGTGCTCGCGCCAAGACTCCCGGTGTTGTCATAGGACGAGCCGAGCAGACTCAGCCCGTCCTCGGGGATCGCGTTCCACTCCTTGCACGCGACCTCGCAGGCCTTGCAGCCGATGCAGATCGAGGTATCGGTGAAGAAACCCTTGCGGGGCGGGGCGTCAACCCACCCGGCGTCGCGTGCGGGATCAAGGGGTCCGAACAGGCTGTTGCTCATGAGCCCTCTTCCTCACGCGTGCTGTCGAAGGCAGCATCAGTCTCGTTGCGCAGGACGTTGCTCGTCTGGACCGTGATGCCGGCCCGGCTGCGGTACTCCTCGACGAATCGCAGCAGGTCGGGACCGGTTGGGCGCCGGCCTGGCTGGATGTCGCAGGTGGATGCCTTGGACTCCTGGATGTGCACGTTCGGGTCCAGGGTCACGCCGAGCAGGTCGTTGGCGCTGTCGCCGCTGACGATCGCTCCGCCGCCACCTACTCCCCAGTGGTAGGGCAGCCCGATCTGGTGGACCTGGCGGCCGTCGATGACCAGCGGCCTGATCCGTTCAGTCACCAGCACGCGTGCCTCGATGGCGGCGCGTGCCGTGACGATTGTGGCCCAGCCGGCGTTGTCCAGGCCGCGTTCGCGGGCGAGCTCGGGGGAGACCTCGCAGAAGAACTCGGGCTGTAGCTCCGCGAGGTAGGGCGACCACCGGCTCATGCCGCCGGCGGTGTGGTGCTCGGTGAGCCGAAAGGTGGTGAAGACGAAGGGGAAGACGTCAGAGCCCGGCCCGTCTCCCGAGGGGTTCGAGGGGTTGTCCTTGCGCTTGAAGACCTGCCGGGTCGGGTTGGCCTGCTGGGAGTAGAACGGGTTGCGCACCGGCGACTCCTGGGGCTCGTAGTGCGCCGGCATCGGGCCATCGAGTAGCCCGGCAGGCGCGTAGAGCCAACCTTTACCGTCGGCCTGCATGATGAACGGGTCGTCGCCCGCGAGTCCCTCCGGTCCGCCGGTGCCCGGCTCGGGCCGGTATGCCGGGTCCTTGGTCAACGGGAAGTCGGGGACGTCGTGCCCGGTCCACTTCCCGGCCGACTCGTCCCACCAGACGTAGGCTTTGCGCTCGCTCCAGGGACGCCCCTGAGGGTCGGCCGAGGCTCGGTTGTAGAGGATGCGGCGATTTAACGGCCAGGCCCATCCCCACTCGGGCGCCACCCACGACTGGTCGTGGCCGGGTTTGCGGGAGGCGGAGTGGTTGATGCCGTCGGCGTAGACGCCGGTGTAGATCCAGCAGCCCCCAGAGGTGGAGCCGTCAGGCTTCATCTCGGTGAAGTTGGACAGCAGGTCTCCACGCTTCTTGTGGTCCTTACCGGTCAGGTGCCATCCGTTGATCTCGCGCAGAACCGCATCGGCCGAAGGCTCGTCGCTGCCGTCGACGCCGTAGTCCCACGTGAGGTCAAGGACTGGACGGTCCCGCTCCTGGGCGGATACGGCCAGGCGCTCGCGGATCTTCTTGCCGAGCGTGTAGAAGAAGTGCAGCTCGCTGCGGGCGTCGCCCGGCGGTTCGACCGCCTTGTGGTGCCACTGAAGCATCCGCTGGGTCTGGGTGAACGTGCCGTCCTTCTCGACATGGGAAGCCGCGGGGAAGAAGAAGACCTCGGTGCTGATGTCCTGCGTGCGCAGCTCTCCGGTGGCGATCTCCGGGCCGTCCTTCCAGAACGTCGCGGACTCGATGAGGTTGAAGTCGCGCACGACCAGCCACTTGAGGTGCGACATACCAAGCCGTTGCATTCGTCCGTGCGCCGACCCGACGGCGGGGTTCTGACCGAGCAGGAAGTAGCCCTCGACCACGTCATCGAACATGGCCATGACGGTCTGGTAGGTGCCATGGTCGCCGGTCAGCCGGGGCAGGTAGTCGAAGCGGTAGTCGTTGTCGGCCGTGGCAGCCTCGCCCCACCACGCCTTGAGCAGGCTCACGGTGTACGACTTTGCGTGAGTCCAGAAGCCCTTCTGCGTGTCGCTGGAGATCGTGTGGAGGTAGTCCTCCAGCGAGTCGTGCTCACCGGCCTTCGGCATGGGGAGGTATCCGGGCAGGATGTTGAACAGGGTCGGGATGTCGGTCGAGCCCTGGATGCTCGCGTGCCCGCGCAGCGCCAAGATGCCACCACCGGGCCGGCCCATGTTGCCCAGCAGGAGCTGGATGATGGCCGCACCGCGGATGTACTGCACGCCCACGGAGTGTTGCGTCCAACCGACTGAGTAGACCCAGGCCGTCGTGCGGTCGCGCCCGCTGTTCGCGGTCACGGCCTCGCAGACCGCGAGGAAGTCTGCCCGGGAGACTCCGCACATCCGCTCGACCATCTCGGGGGTGTAGCGGGCATAATGCCGGTTGAGCACCTGGAACACACAGCGCGGATCCTGTAGCGTCTCGTCCCGCTCCACGTCTGCGGCACCCTCATGACTGGCACCCTTACCGCCCAGCTCGTGGCCGGATGCAGGGGACTTACCGCCGTCGTCGCCATCGTCGCTTGCTGCCTCGCGGTCCCCGCCGGCGGCGTGTTCAGCGGCGCCCTTGTATGCCCACGAGGTCGGGTCGTATGTGCCTGTCTCGGGGTCGTAGCCGGAAAAGACTCCGTCCAGGTCGTCCACGTCCTGGAAATCGTCACTGACCAGCGTGGCCGCGTTGGTGTAGGCGACGACGTACTCGCGGAAGAACCTCTCGTTGGTCAGGATGTAGTTGACGATCCCGCCGAGGAACACGATGTCGCTGCCGGCCCGCAACGGGACGTGCTGGTCGGCCAGGGCCGATGTGCGGGTGAACCTGGGGTCGATGTGGATGACCTTGGCGCCGCGCGCCTTGGCCTCCATGACCCACTGGAACCCGACCGGGTGGCACTCGGCCATGTTGGAACCCTGGATGACGATGCAGTCCGAGTTCTGCAGGTCCTGCTGGAATGTCGTGGCACCGCCGCGACCGAACGAGGCCCCCAGACTGGGGACGGTGGAACTGTGTCAAATGCGGGCTTGGTTCTCTATCTGGATCGCGCCCAGCGCGGTGAACAGCTTCTTGATCAGGTAGTTCTCTTCATTGTCGAGCGTGGCCCCACCGAGTGAGGCGATGCCCATGGTGCGCCGCAGCGCCCGCCCGTTCTGGTCGACGTCCTGCCAGGTGTTGGCGCGGGTCGCGACCACCCGGTCCGCGATCATCTCCGTGGCGGTCTCGAGATCCAGGGGCTCCCAGTCGGTGCCGAATGGACGGCGATAGAGCATCGCGGTCTGACGCCCCGGGCTGTTGACGAGCTGCTCGCTCGCCGATCCCTTGGGGCACAACCGGCCCCGCGAGACGGGCGAGTCCGGGTCGCCCTCGATCTGGATGACCTTGTCGCCCTTGACAAAGACGCGCTGGCCGCAGCCGACCGCGCAGTAGGGGCAGATGCTCTGGACGACCCGGTCGGCTGTCTCGGTGCGCGCGATCTGGGCTGACGTATGCGCGGACTTCGCTGCCGCGCCGCGCCCCAACGGGTCGGTGCCCGTGATCTGACGCACCACAGGCCAAGACAGAAAGGCTTCGCGCGCGCTCATCTGAACCTCCGCGGCTCGTTGGACAAAGGCTACCCTGAGCAACGCCGGTTTTGCGAGGTCCCGCGTTGACTCATCAAGAATGCGCGCGTAGGTGGGGTCGTTGACTCAATTAGGAGTGCGCGCGTAGAGCGTGCCACCGTTGCGGAGCACCGGCTACCGGTAGGTCTCGGTGATGGGACTGACCCAGCGACAGGCAGTGACCAAGACGATCGCGGTGCGTTACAAGCGGGCCAGCCAGGTGGAGAAGGGGACGATCCTCGACGAGTTGTGTGCCACTACGGGCTGGCACCGCAACCATGCCCGTAAGGCGCCCGGGCAGGGTCTGCGGCCCATGGTCGTGCGGCCACGCAGGCCGCGGGTTCCCAAGTATGGGGGAGGACGTCGTGGTTGGACTGCGGTTCTGCTCCCCATTACCCGGCGCGAGTCAGACTTGGACGACCTCGGCCGATGCGAGTGCGCGGATCAGTCAGAAGCAGTCCAGGGGTCGGTGGCCGCGGAGGAAACACCGCAGGTCGAATTCGCACACTAGCTGGCTGCCAACGTGGTTCTCAAGGTCAGTGGCGGAAGCCGGATGGACCGGTGGCAGTGCCCAGGCGGCTGTCGTTATTGAGATGGTCGACGACGGCGTTGAGGTCGGCCAGCAACAGGTCGGCGAGGTCGTGGCTGAAGCCGTTGCGGCACACGATCCGCAGG
>DASVHT010000193.1:0-5000 GCA_036382455.1 Dermatophilaceae bacterium | reverse complement strand
CCCTGGGTGGCGATCTACCAGGATATAAACTTCGGGGGGCAGTGTGATGCTTACGAAGGACCAGGGAATGTCGTGCTTCCCAGCGGAGTTGCGGACACCGCGTCGTCGATCAACGTCGGTGCGAACGGGCACTTCGTCGATAGCCAGGGAGCGAGTCTTCCCATCCAATACGGCCTACAGATAGCTGACCTAAGGACGATCGGTTGGAACGATCGGGTTGGAGAGGTTCAGATAGATAACTGAACTCCCAGTTCAAGAGCCTCCGTTGCCGTTTCTCGGTACGGGGGCTCTTGGCACAGCGGAACGTCGATGAGGCCCACGAAGGTCTGCTATGTCGGTTGCCGACAGTGGCTGGGTCACTGGTTAGCCTGGCATCGCTGTCCGGCATGAACGGTCGAGGCCTGACCGCTGTATAGAGTCTCCAGCGTCAGCCGCAACACGCCGGAGACCGAAAGCTGCACGCTCACGCTGCTACCGAAGTTCATCATTTGGTCGAAGATCGATCCTGGTCCTATCGCCGGTGCGCACGATGTAGAGGATCGCGTTGACGATCTCGCGGCGCGTGTGTTTCTCCCGACGGCCAGCCGTGGCGGGCGGCGGCCAGCGCCTTGGCCCATACCTATTGTCGCTGCTCGGCCGGCAGCTGTGGGGCCAGCGCCGCCAACACCTCCGCTCGGCTGTCCTCGATCTCGGGGGCGACGTCGTGCGGGATGACCACGCTCGTCGCGACCGGTCCGGCGTCCTTGCCGAGCAGCTCGTCCCACTGCCAGTGGTCGCGCGCCCGGTCGGACAAGACGCGAAGCCGCTCCAGCGCCCGCTCGAGTTCCGTGCGCAGCTCGTTCGTGCGCGCCCGCATCTCGGTCAGGAAGCGAGCCTCGCTCTCTGCGATCTGCTGGTCGTGGATGGCGCGGGCCCACTCCGACAGTGCCGGCCCTAGGTCCCTGGCGATGTCGTGGACAGTCCGGGCCTTACCGAACAGCTTCCCGGCCGCCGCGACCACCCGCTCGTGTGGGCGGCGACTGGCAGCCCGGGTCAGCTCGTCGATCAGCCGCCCGACTCTGTCCTCAGCTTCGGCAGCGGCCGCCGCCTCCCCGCTACTCGCTGCGGTCCACGTTGTCAGGGCGCGGTCCACGTGACGCCGGACGCGGCGCAGCACCTCGAGCCCGAAGGGAACACCCTCACCCGACGTCAGGACAGCGTCCACGATCGACCGCTCGCCGGTGCGGCGCAGCTCGCGAGCATGAGCGACCAACGCGCGCTGCATCGACCGGACGACGAGGGGTGAGTCGCGGTCGATGAGCGTGCGCCACTTCGCGGCCTCCTCCGGCGTCGGTCGCTCCAGCAGCTCACGCGGGATCCGCTCCGCCGTTTCCAGGAAGTCCTCTACCTCCTCCTCGGGCTGGTATTGGCGCATAGCGTTCAGCAGGCCCGGAAGCATGTCGTCGAGCCGCTGCATAACGTCCGAATCGCGCACGTACTGGGACAGGTTGTTCGGGCTGGCGAGCAACGAGTCGTCGATGATCCAGTCCACGTAGCGCATGGCGAGGTGCTGACGGTACGTGTCACCCGGGAACAGCACCCGGGCGATCCCGAGGCTGCAGTACCGCCGAGGCTTCTTCCAATGGTCCAGCTCGCCGAGCGCTTGCTCGGTGTTCGCCATGTCGACGGTGACCAGCGGACGTCCCGCGTCGGTGAGCAGGAACTGGAACATCGCCTCGGCGGTGATCTCGTAGAGATCGGTGACGCGGCCGATCATCCCGATTCCCTGCATGACGCCGTCGAGCAGGTACAGCTGGTGGATGAGCTGCCCGTCCGGGATGTCCGGCCCGCCGTGCTGGACGTCCTGACCCACCTGCGGGGCGAGCTGGCCGCTTTGCACAAGGAAGTGGTCGACCTCCCGGAAGAACGCGTACGCGTTTGCGCGCTGCGCTTCGGCGGCCACCGCCCCCAGCTGCGCGCGGAGCACCTCCGCCTCGAACGCCCCGGGCAGGTAGACGAAAGCGTGAATCCTGGGCACGAGTCCACGGGCACGTGCCGCTGACCAGACTGAGAACACAACCTCGAGGAACCCGGCGCTGCCGGTGCCGCCACACGAGGAACTGACGATGTACACGGGGACCGACGGCGGATTCGCCCCACCGGCGTCGCCCAGCTCTACCAGGTGACCGACGTCGATCGCGGCGTTCATTGCGGCGGTGATCGCTCCGGTGATCCGGGTGGACTCCCGGAAGAACGCCAACCGCCCCAGCATGCGCTCCCGCTTGAGGCCCTCCGTGATGGGCCCCGGGGGGACGACGTAGTCCGCGTCCCACCACGTCTTCAATACTGGGTCGGACTGGAGCTGCGCCTTGATGTACGTGGCCGGGTCGAACGGGACTTCCGTGAGGTTGAGGAACTGGCTGGCGTCGAGGCGCACCCCTGGCGGCAAGGGCGGATTCTGCTTGCCGGGGGGGACGGCGTCGATGCCGAGGAACTGAATCGACTGGCGCACCGCCGCATCCGGGCGGTCGGCGAGGACGGCCGACCGGACCCGCGAAACGGTCTGAATCCCGCTGCCGCCGATGCCGATGACTAGGGCGACCGAGACCTGCCGGTCCCGACGAGCCGCAGGCGCGCCGCGCACGGCGTCGCCCAACGTGCCGCGTTCTGTCAGCACGTCCAGCCGGTTCGGCGCACTCGTTCTGTCCACCGCTCTCAACCCGTCCTACCCGCGCCTTGCAGCGCGCCACCAGCGCACCCGTGCGCCTCCAATACGATAAATCCCAGCACTCGACAGCTCCGTTTCGTGGGTAATTGGCACGAAACGCCGGCGGTCCTGGACCTCGAAGTCGCCCTGCCCGGGCACCGCGAAGACCCGCTTGCGCTTGCGCGGGCGGGTGAACACCTCGATCGATGCGGCCCCCGCCTCGGCCAGCCTACGGTGGTCGATGACCATCCGTTTTCCGGACAGCCGAACGGGCCTCCGGCCTTCTTGGCCCGCGTCCCCCGCGAGCTCGAAGTATCCGACCAGTGGCGGTGGGACGAGGAGCCAGCGCAGGAACAGCGCCAACGCCACGACCGCGGCCACGAGCAGCGCCAGCGCGGTCAGAAACCACGCCCAGGTGTGCCCGACAGTCCTGCGGAGCAGGACTGGTGCCGGTGAGGTGAGGCCCTTCGAGGTGGAGAACGAGAAGACGCGGTTTATGAGGTCGGCAGGTTCTGCGGTTGAGGCGCCTGACAGGGTCAAGGTGACGGTCTGTCGCTCATGCTTCTCGGGCACCCGCCAGCCGGCGGGCTTGACAGGAAGCGTCGCCCGCACTGACACCTTCTCCGACTGGCCGGGGCGCAGATGCAGCGATCGCGGCCCACCGACGAGCTCGACGTCAGCGACCCGCCCGCCGTCGTCAGTTACCGCGATGCTTGGCAGGGTCACGTCCGCGGGCAGCTGCCGATACTTTGAGGTGATCTCGACCTCAAACGTCTCGTGAGGCGCGAGCCGGGGAGGCTGCGGCAGCGCCGCCTCGACGAACCCGACGTCCAGCTCCCGCTGCAGGGGCTTGCGCAGCCGCGCGAGCTGCGACTGCTTGACCGCCTCACGGAAGAACGGACTCAGTTGGTCCGGTGGCAGCGAGACGATGGACGGGTCGGGCAGGACTCCTCGGAGCAGCCCGATATCCGTGGCATCTCCGTTGCCCAGCCCGACTCCGTACACCTGCAGGAGATGCGAAGCCGCGACGGCTTGCCCATGCTGTTGCAGCCCCGCCCATGCCGCGCTCCCCACTTGCGCATACGGGCTGTTCGGCGGTGGCTCGTGCATACCGTCGGTGAGGAACAGCACGATCTCGACCTCGCTGGCGTCCACACGCGACAGCCGGTCCAGCGTCGCGTTCAGCGCGGAGCCGATGTCGGTCGCCGGCCCGTTCGCGACGTCGGGCAGCGCCCGCAGGGCGGCCTGGCGAGCCCCGTCCGAGTCGATCGTCCGCTCGAAATTCACGCTAGGAGCGTCCGAGAACGTGACGACCGAAAGATGGTCCCCGTTGCCTATCGCCTGTACTAGCCCTGCGTAGGCGGCCTTCACCTCGGGGTACGGCGGGTTAGGTCCGGAGGACATGCTCCCCGACGTGTCGACGACGATGACAAAATCGGCGGGGATGCTGCCCACGTCGAAGACGCGCAGCAAGTCGTCGATGGACGCTGGGTCGGCGGGTGGGGGGTTCGCCGCACGCGTCGGGGCGCCCCTCAGGCCGAGAGCGACAACGGCTAGCAGCCCGACAAACAGGATGCCAAATCTCTTGGACTTACGCACTTCCGGCCTTTCTCGTATTCACGTCGCTGCTGTCCCACATTTGCACCGGGGTGAACCCCAGGTGAACCCCGCATCGGGTGCGGCCTCGTCCAGCGGCTGCCCGCACGTCGAGCACTCCGCCGGTTCGACCCGTTCGACCTGGTCGACGTCGTCGGAAACCTCCAGACCCGAGCCGGGGTGCCCGCTCTGCCCGCCGGATTTGCGAGTGGTGGACCGTTCCCGCTGCGACGCTGCCTTCCGCCGCTTGGCCTTGGCCGCGGGCGGATCCGAGCTCGGCGGCAGGGAGGAGTTCGAGCTGTCCATCGACAGCCGCCGCCGCGACTCGGCGTTCTCCGCAGTCAGCCGGTCGATCGGCTCGCCCTGCGAGTCGACCAGCTGGTCTTGGACCTGCGCCCGCTCGACGTGCAGCCGGACCGTTGCCCAGCTGCTCGCGCTGCGCCTCGATCAGCGTGCCCTTGCCGACCGACAGCTCGTCCTTGCTGGTCACAACCGCACGCAGCCGCGCGTTGGCCGCGCGCAGCCGCCGCACCTCCAGTTCTGACCCGCTGGCATCGGGGGACGGCTGATCGGACACGAGCTGCCATGATCGGCGTTGCGCTCACGAGATCAAGCCGACACGCCGCAGGTCAACGGGCCGCCTGAATCTGAATGGACACGGTTCTTGCAACTTGAGGGGATTGTTCCCCCAACTCCGAAGAGCCTTTCATGCACCCTT
>DASVHT010000192.1:0-5896 GCA_036382455.1 Dermatophilaceae bacterium | reverse complement strand
CTTCCCAGTCGATGCCCTTGACCTGCTGCATCATCAGGAAGCCGACCACGACCAGGGCAGGGGTCGCCGCCTCGTAGGGGACCACCGAGACCAACGGGGCCAGGAAAGTGGCAACGAGGAACAACAGACCGGTCACGACGGAGGCAAGGCCGGTCCTCGCGCCCTCGCCAACTCCCGCAGCCGACTCGATGTACGCCGTGTTGCTGCTGACGCCGCTCGCGCCGCCGGCGACGGCAGCCAGCGAGTCGACGATGAGGATCTTCTGCGTGTTCGGGGGGTTGCCCTCCTTGTCGAGGAGGCCGGCCTCGGCGCCGATCGCAACCATCGTGCCCATGGTGTCGAAGAAGTCGGCCAGCAGCAGGGTGAAGACGAGCAGGATGGCCGAGATGGCACCGATCTTGCTGAATGACCCCAGAAGTGAGAAGTGGCCCAGCAGGCCGAAGTCGGGGATGTCCGCAAGCTGCGAGGGGAACTTCGGGACGTTCAGTCCCCAGCCGGTGGGGTTGACCAGCTTGCCCGTGGCGTCAAGCTGCCCGCCGATCTTGCCAATCGCCTCCACGACGATGGCCAGGAGGGTGGCGCCGATGATGCCGATGAGGATCGCGCCCTTCACCTTCTTGACGAGCATGACGATGATCGCAAGGAGGCCGATGACGAAGACGAGCATCGGCCAGCCGGCCAGGAACCCGCCGACGCCAAGCTCGACCGGCACGGGTCCGGAGGAGGGCTTGCGGATGACGCCGGAGTCGACGAGACCGATGATGGTGATGAACAGGCCGATACCGACGCTGATGGCTGTCTTCAGCTGCGCGGGGATGGCCTGCAGGACTGCCTTGCGGAAGCCCGTGAGAACCAGGACCGTGATGATGGCTCCCTCGAGGACGATCAGCCCCATGGCGTCGGCCCAGGTCATCCCCGGCAGCTTGGCGATGCCGAAGGTCACGAAGGCGTTGAGACCCAGACCCGTCGCCAGGGCAAGTGGAAAGTTGGCCACGATGCCCATGAGCAGGGTCATCACGCCGGCCACCAGGGCCGTCGCCGCAGCAACCATGGCGAGGTTGGGGTGCCCACCGCCGCCGAGGAAGCCGCCGGTGGAGTCGGCCTGGGTGCCGATGATCAGCGGGTTCAGGACGACGATGTAGGCCATCGTGAAGAAGGTGGCGAAGCCGCCGCGGATCTCCCGGGCCGGCGTCGAGCCCCGCGCGGTGATCTGGAAGAACGAGTCGATCGCACCGTGCGAGGTGGGCGCTTGCTTGGGTCTGGTGATCGAGGACATGGCGCACAGCGTAGGACGTCGGCACACAGCACCGGCAGCGTGGTCAGCGCGTAGCATCGTGGTTGCTCTGACGACCACGATCCTTCACCGTGAAGGAGCGCCCTACTCTTGTCCCTGTGAGCCCAGAAGAGCCCCAACCGCTGGCCGTCGACACCACAAGACTGCTCGAGATCGGTATCGCGCTCTGGGGGTTTGCGCTGATGGTCACCTTGTTCGTGCCGGCACTTCATCAGGCCAACAGGAGCTGGTGGCCGTGGGCGTGCGTCGCGGGCATCGTGGGTGGCGCGCTGGCTCTGTTGTACGTCCGTCGCGGCCGGGGAAACGCAGCCATGGCACGGCCCCGCCCTGACCCCGGGTGATCCACCCCCGAACCCGCCGGGCTGTTGTCTGGGCTTACCAGCGGTACTCGACGCCGCTCAGGTCCTGGCTGACCTGCCAGAGCCGCGAGGAGAGCCCGGAATCCTGGGCAAGCGCGCTCAGCCGTGCCGGGCCAACGGGCCCGCGACTCTCTCGTAGCCAGCGCGGACCGGTGTACGAGCCGGGCGCGGCCTCGGTCGCTGCATAGAGAACTGGCCTGGCCCCAGAGGCAGCGGACTGGAAGACGACCCGCATCACCCATGGCGCCAAGAGGCGGACCACGGGATTGGCGCCCATGCCCTCGGGGTCCACGGCAAGTCCCGTGGCCGAGATCCCGGGGTGGGCCATGGTCGAGGTGAGGGCTGAGCCATGGGCCGTGGCGCGCCGTTGGAGCTCGGCGCCGAACAGCACGTTGGCCAGCTTGGAGCTGCCGTATGCCCGCTGGCGTCGATAGCGCTGCGGCGGGTTGCCGTCGAGCACGTCGGCACCACCGCTGTGATGGGCCAGGGATGAGACGGTGACCACCCGCGGCGATGCAGCCTCCGTCAAGGCCGACAGCAACAGCCCTGTGAGCGCGAAATGCCCGAGGTGGTTGGTGCCGAACTGGAGCTCAAAACCGTCGCGTGTGCCCTGCCATCGCCGCGGGGTCATGACTCCGGCATTGTTGACCAGCAGGTCCAGCGGGCCCTCCCAACGCATCGGCAAAGCGGCGCACCGAAAACGAGGAGGACAGGTCGAGCTCGGCGACGTGGACGTCAATACTCTTGTTGCTGCTGCGGATCCGCTGTGCAGCCTGCTCAGCAGCCGGGAGGTTGCGACACGCCATCGTGACGCGGGCGCCCTGATGGGCGAGCGCGCGAGCGGTCTCGAACCCGATACCCGAGTTGGCACCGGTGACCACGGCGGCCGTTCCGCTCAGGTCAGGGAGGTCGTCCGGAGGGGAGGTCAAGGCCGCGTGCCGGGCGGAAAGCCGGTCTCTTCAGACGACATCGAAGGCGAAGTCGTCCAGAACCGGCTCCTCGGCAGGTTTGGGATCCTCGCGGATCAGGTCGATCTCACTGTGCGCGCCACAACCATGGTCAAGGCTCACGACGCGACCGTCGGAGGGCGACCAGGCGTTGGCGCATACGCCGAAAAAAGATCGAAGTGCACCGGCCATCGGGAAGAAGAAGCCACACGATGAGCAGGGCGCAGGGGCCTGCTCGGCGACCGGCGAGGTGGGTCCGCTCTCCCCGTCATACCACCGCTGGGCAGCGTCCTCTCGGCCCTCGGCGGACAGGACCCGCTTGCGGCCCAGCCCGAGCTCCCACAGGGCAACCGCATCGACGTCCTCGTCGCTGGTGGCCTCTGCACCCGGCTCCAGACGCTGGTCCTCCTCGATGTAGGGCAGAACGTCGCCGGCTCCCAGGTCGCCGGGCGCCACCCGCTGGTCGTACGGAAGCCACTCGGGTGAGAGCAGCGCACCCTCGCCCGGCACCAGGTTGGTCTCGCAGATCGTGGCCTTCTTGCCGCGAGGGACACGCGCGACCGTGATCGCCCAACGCCACCCCGGGTATGCCGTGGCCGTGCACGAGAAGTAGTGGGTTGCGAGGCGCTCCTCATCCATCACGGCACCAAGGTGTTCACCGACCGTTCCCGGCTCGGCGATGCTCTCGGCGGCCTCACGGGCTTGCTCGACCGCGGCGAACAGGATCGCGTCGGCTTTGATCTTCATCGCCTCAGGCGCCCGTCTCGAGCTGGCTCGCAACTCCGTGGAGCACCTTGGCCACCTTGGCTGCGGTGACCTTGTCGGGGTACTTGCCGCGGTGCAGGGTGGTCGAGACGCTGTCGAGGAGCTTGATGACGTCCTCGATGATGACCGTGAGGTCTTCGGGGGACGTTCGGTTCTTGGCTGCAACGGACGCCACGACCGAGGGGGCGGGGTCGAGAACACGAACCGAGAGCGCCTGGGCGCCGCGCCTGCCCTCGACGACGCCGAACTCCACGCGCGTGCCGCCCTTGAGCGTCGTGATGCCCTGGGGCAATGCGTCCGCGTGCAGGAATACGTCAGTGCCCTCGTCGTCGCTGAGAAAACCGAAGCCCTTCTCGGCGTCGTACCACTTGACCTTGCCTGTTGGCACAGCCCACCTCTTGCTCATATGTCGGTCGCTGCCCCACATGCGGGCACGCCACGATGGCGCACGTTGCGCTGACCCCAAGGCTAACCGGTTCCGCCAGGGGTTTTACCAGCCGCCCGGCCGGATGGGCCAAGAACGGTCTCTGGCCCAGGAAAAGCGTTTGAGGACTGTCGGTGGCCTTGGCCATACTGGGGCCGGTGACCTCCCCCGCACGTGACCGCCCGTCCCTGGCGTCGTTCTGGAACGACCTGCCCCGCGATGGCAAGCTCCTGCTGTCCACGGTCGCGGTTGAGACGCTGGGCACGGGGCTGGTGCTGCCGTTCGGATTCATCTACCTGCATGAGGTGCTCGGGTTCACGATCGAGACCGCCGGCAGCCTGCTGGCGGTGCCTGCCATCGTCGGCATGGCCGTCGTCGGGCCGGCCGGAGCGCTCATCGACCGACTCGGTGCGCGACGCATCATCCTCGCCGGCATGACGGCCCAGATGCTCGGCAACGTCCTGCTTGCGTTCTCCTCCACCCCGCTGATGGCCTCGTTGTCCTTGGGTCTGCTCGGTGCCGCGGGCGGCGTCTTCTGGCCCGGCTTCAACGCCATGATCGGCGCAGTGGTGCCATCGGCCATCCGGCAGCGTTACTTCGGGATCAACTTCACGTTGGTCAACCTCGGCATCGGCATCGGGGGGCTGTTGTCGGGGTCCATCGTCGACGTCCATCGACCAGGAACGTTCATCGCCATCTATCTGGGCAACGCGCTCAGCTTCCTGGCGCCTCTGGCTGTGCTTCTCGGGCCGCTTCGGCACGTGAGCGGCAAGGTCGACCGCCCGGTCAACGAGCTGGACGGCTCCCGGGTGCGGACGTCGTACCTGGACGTCCTGCGGGACAAGGCGGTGGTGCCGGTGATCGCGCTGACCTTCCTGTCCGCGTTCGTGGGCTACGCGCAGGCCGAGGCGGGCTTCACTGCCTATGCGCGGCTCGTCGGACAGGTCTCCACGCGAACGATCGGCTATGCCTTCGCCGCCAACACCGCGACCATCGTGCTGCTGCAGCTGCTGGTGCTGCAGCGCATCGAGGGTCGCCGTCGCACCCGCGTCATCCTCGTTCTGTCTGCTCTGTGGGCGGTGTCCTGGCTGATGACCGGCCTCTCCGGCCTGATCCCGGGCAGCTCGGCGGCAGCGGTGCTGATCATCGGCGGCTTCTCGGTGTTCGCGCTCGGCGAGACCCTCCTCCAGCCGACCATCCCGGCGATCACCAACGACCTTTCACCCGATCATCTGCGCGGGCGGTACAACGCCGTGATGGCCGGCGCCTTCCAGCTGGCGGCCGTCACCGGGCCGGTCGTGGCAGGGATCATGCTCGGCGCCCGCTTCAACGCGGCGTTCATCGGCATGCTGATCCTTGGCTGCGCCGTCATGGCCTTCATAGCGCTCGCGGTCGAGCGACGGATACCCGCCCGGGCCAACGGCGTCAGGACTTCGGCGGCGGAACTCAGCCAGGTGTGACCCCCCACGCGGCCGAGAACTCCTGACCGGGCTCGAGGACAAGCAGGTCGTCGCCCGAGTTGAAGGCGTCCGGCGGACAGGTCATGGGCTCCACCGCGATGCCGCTGGTGCGCCGGTCAACGAGTGGCAGCGAGTCGCCTGTGAAGACCTGCACCCACGGGTACGCCGTGGCGTCCGCCCACACGGTGACCGCGCGGCCGGTCCGCGGGTGGGTGAGAGTGACCCGCCATCGACCGTCGGTATCGGCGACGATGTCGGTGAACGCGGTGTCGAGCGCCGTATCGCCCAGCAGTCTGGCCCTGCGAAAGTCCCGATCGGTGCCCTCCACCGCAGCCAAGTCCTTGGGCAGCAGACGGTCGTCCACCTCAAGGCGAGAACCCGCTGGTATGACGATCCACACCTCGTCCGCACGGTCCTCACCGACGCTGAGGTAGGGGTGCGCACCGAAGCCGAACGGCGCGGCGCCGGCTCCGACGTTGACGGCGCGCGGTGTCACGATCAGGCCCTCGTCGCCCAGTGCGTAGGTGACGAAGAGGTCCAGGCTCCATTCCCAGCCCTGCTGCGGACGCAGCCGGCATACGAGGCTGATCGTGTCCTGGGCCTGCGTCAGCACCGACCAGGACGCCCAACGCACCAGACCATGGATC
>DASVHT010000191.1:0-5592 GCA_036382455.1 Dermatophilaceae bacterium | reverse complement strand
GCCTCGCGCCTGGTCCAAGGTCTGCGGCCGCGCGGACGAGCGCACCGCGAACGTCACCCTCTGACACCCCAACGTCGCAAGCGCGGCCACCACTGAGCGCGCCGTCGCTCCCGAGCCGAGCACCAGCGCGCTGGCCACGCGCGCACATCCGGCGCCACGCAAGGCCTGCGACACGCCGTACACGTCCGTGTTGTCGCCACTCCAGCCGCCGTCCCGAAGGCGCACGAGGGTGTTGATGGCGCCGGTCCGGCGGGCCAGGTCCGAGACCTCGTCGGCGACCTCGAAGGCAGCTTCCTTCAGTGGCATGGTCAGGGACAGACCGGCCCACTCGGGTCCCAGATCGACGACGAACCGGCTCAGCGCCGGCTCCTGAACCTCGTGTGCGTCGTAGAGCCAGTTGCTCAGGCCCAGGGCGCGGTATGCAGCTCGATGTAACGCCGGGGACAGGGAGTGGCTGATCGGCGATCCCAGGACAGCGGCGCGCCGTACATCCGTGGTCAGCATTTGCCCGGGTGGTCCGAGCACCACTTCTGGAAGATCTTGACGTTGGCTGCGTGACCGGCCGCATCGACGGCGAACCTGGTCTCTCCCGTGTCGGGGTTCACCGCCACGAAGTAGAGCCAAGGCCCGGGCGTCGGGCTCAGCGCCGCCTGCATGGCCGCAAGGCCGGGGCTGTCGATCGGACCCGGTGGAAGGCCTTCAACGAGGTAGGTGTTGTAAGGGCTCTTGCTCGCTCGTTCGGCGTCGGTCGTGGTCACCCCGCGACGTCTCGAGATGAAGCTGACGGTCGAGTCAAGCTGAAGCGGGATCGGCTTGGCCAGGCGGTTGTCGATGACACGGGCCACCTTCGGGAAGTCAGCGCTTGCCTTGGCCTCAGCCTGGAGGATGCTGGCGATGGTCACCACCCGCTGCATCTGGTCTGGGGTCACGCCAAGGTTGCCCAGCTCCTCGAGTGACTTGGCCACCATCGTGTGCAGCTGCTCGAGCGCAGTGATGTTCTTGCCGAACTCGTACGTCGCCGGGAAGAGGTATCCCTCTACGTCTCCGTTGGCGGCGGCCGGAAGACCCAGTGACGTGGGGTCCTTGAGCGCCGCCTGGTAGTCGGTGAGCGGCCGGCCGGTGTCGGCAGCGAGAGCCTTGATGGTCTCGGCGGTCCACAGACCCTCGCGGATCGTGACCCGGGGAATCGTTCGGTTGGCGGGATCCAGCAACATGGCCAGCGCCGACACCGCACTCATCCCGGAGCGAAGGGCGTAGACGCCGGGTTGGATGGAACCGCCCTTGGGGTTGGCGGCAGCGGCATCCGCGAAGGCCTTGGCCGTCTTGACGACGCCGGCCTTCTCCAGGGTCGCGCCGATGGTCCGTCCGGTGTCACCGCTGTGCACGGTGATCGACACGGCGCCAGAGCCGTTGCCGGTGTAGTCGTTGCTCGCGGTCAGGCTGGAGATCATGGGGGCTAGCACGCCGGTAGCCACGACACCGGCGCCGGCGACCAGGCCAAGGGCCAACAGCAGCACGAGCACCCGGCGCCTGCGCTGCACACGTCGGTGCTGCGCGCGTCGACGGTCGCTACGGCGCTGGGGCAGCGCCGCCTCGACGCCGTCACCCAGGTCATTCTCGGGGGTCAGGTCGTGGGCAGGGTCACCGAAGATCGACGTCTCGAGCTGGCGTTTCCTCATGGCCTCGAACCCTTTGTCCTCGTCCTGGCTGCGCGCGCCTTCCGTCGGCCCACGAGCTCTCCCGGCGCCAGCCCGGACGACCTCTCGGCATCCAGCGCCGCCTGCAGGATCAACACCGCGGCTGCCTGGTCCACCACAGCACGCTGGGCCCTGCCGGGCACGCCGCTGTCGCGAAGGCTGCGATGGGCATCGATGGTCGTCAGGCGCTCGTCGATCAACCGTACCGGGATCGGTGAGATTCGCACCGCCAGAGCGGTTGCGTAGCTGCGGGCGCCAAGCGCTGCCGGGCCCTCACCCCCGGAGAGTGACCTCGGCAGGCCGACGACCACCTCGAGGACATGACGTTCATGCACCACCGCTGCGATCGCCGTCAGGTCGGAACCGGACCTGGCGTCGCGTTCGATGGTCTCGACCGGCGTGGCCAGGATGCCGTCGGGATCGCTGGACGCGAGTCCGATGCGGACCGTGCCCACATCGACGCCGAGCCGGATCCCTGTGCGCATGCCCTTCAGCGCCCCGCCGTGACGCGTTCGCCGACGGCATGTTCGACCCTGGCCAGGGCTTCTGCGACCTTGGTGGGGTCCACACCCCCGCCCTGGGCGACGTCGTCCTTGCCGCCACCGCCGCCGCCAAGAGCCTGCGCAGCGACCTTGACCAGCTCTCCGGCCCTCAGACCCCAAGCCCTGGCAGCATCGTTGGTCGCGATGATGACCAGGGGGCGATCCTTGGCAACACCGGCCACGGCCACCACTGATGGACGGTCGTTGCCGAGCCTCGACCTCACATCGAGCGCCAGACCACGCAGATCATCCGCGCCGACGCCATGGCCTGCGTCGTAACCCACGAAGCTCACTCCGAAGACGTCGCGCCCACCAGCGACCAAGGACGATGACACGGCCAGCACCTGCTGCATGCGCATGGTGTTGATCTCACGCTCGGCCTCCTTCAGCTTGCCCAGAATGCTCGCGATCCGCTCGGGCAGCTCCTCGGAGCGCACCTTCAGCGCTTCGGTGAGTGCTCCGACGACGGCGTGCTCCCGAGCCAGGTACTCGTAGGCGTCGGTCCCGACCAGGGCCTCGACCCTGCGGACACCAGAACCGATCGATGCCTCGCCGAGGAGCTTGACCAGCCCTAGCTGCCCCGAGCGTTGCGCGTGGGTGCCACCACAGAGCTCACGGGCCCAGTCGCCGACCGACACCACGCGCACCGCCTCGCCGTACTTCTCCCCGAACAGGGCCATGGCCCCCGATGCGCGCGCCTCGTCCTGGGTCATCACCTCAGCGTGCACCGGAAGGTCCTCGAGCAGCAACGCGTTGACCTTGGCCTCCACGTCGGACAGGACGGTCGTCGGCAACGCCGCGGAGGCGTTGAAGTCGAAACGGAACCTGCCCGGAGCGTTCTCCGAACCGGCCTGCGTCGCGGTGTCACCCAGAGCCTCTCGGATGGCCTTGTGCACCATGTGGGTCGCGGTGTGCGCACGCGAGATCGCCCGGCGGCGGTCGAGGTCGACCAGGGCATGGGCCTGTTCCCCCCTGCTCACCTCACCCGAGAGAACCGTGGCCCGGTGAACGACGAGCCCCTTGATGGGCGACTGCACGTCACGGACCTCGATGACGGCACCGCCCGCCAGTGTGATGCGTCCGGCGTCGGCCAGCTGGCCACCGCCCTCGGCATAGAACGGGGTCCGGTCCAGCACGAGCTCGATCTCGTCTCCCCCATGGGCCGAGGCGACAGCGGCGCCGTCGATGAGCAAACTCGCGACCAGCGCCTCGGAGACGGTCTCGTCGTACCCCGTGAACTCCACCGGGCGTCCCAGGGAGTCCAGGGCCGAGCGGTATGCCGATGTGTCGCCGTGCGCGCTCTTCTTGGACCTGGCGTCAGCCTTGGCCCGGTCGCGTTGCTCCTTCATCAGCCGGCGGAAACCGTCCTGATCGACCAGGATCCCCTGTTCTTGCGCCATCTCGAGGGTCAGGTCGATCGGGAAGCCATACGTGTCGTGCAACGCGAACGCCTGCTCGCCCGCCAGCGTGCTCCGACCGGCGGCCTTGGCCTTGGCGACGGCGGTGTCCAGGATGGTCGTGCCCGAGGCGAGGGTGTGACGGAAAGCCTCCTCCTCGGCGTACGCGATCTGCGAGATCCGCGAGAAGCCGGTCTCCAGCTGGGGGTAGGAAGCCTTCATCCGCTCCATGCTCACTGGCAACAGGTGCGGCAGGCAGGGTTTGTCGAAGCCGAGCAGGCGCATCGAGCGCACCGCACGGCGCAGCATCCGCCGCAGGACGTAGCCGCGACCCTCGTTGCCCGGAGTGACACCGTCGCCAATGAGCATCAGCGAGGCCCTGATGTGGTCGGCCACGACACGCAGGAGCACGTCGTCGGGATGGCTGTGAGCGGCATCGTGCGCTGAGTGCGCGCCGTACCGCTTGCCGGTCAGCTCCGCCGCCTTGGCCAGCACCGGGAAGACCTCGTCGATCTCGTAGATGTTGTCCATGCCCTGCAGGACCGAGGCAATGCGCTCCAGGCCCATGCCCGTGTCGACGCTCTTGGCCGGCAGGTCGCCCAGGATCGGGTAGTCGTCCTTGCCGCTGCCCTCGCCGCGGATGTTCTGCATGAAGACGAGGTTCCAGATCTCCATATAGCGGTCCTCGTCAACGGCCGGACCGCCTTCCTGGCCGTACTCTGGACCGCGGTCATAGAAGATCTCGGAGCACGGACCACACGGCCCGGGCACACCCATCGACCAGAAGTTGTCGGCCATGCCGCGGCGGACGATGCGCTCGGCCGGGATCCCGGAGTGCACGAGCCAGAGGTCCGCCGCCTCGTCGTCGTCGAGGTAGACCGTCGCCCACAGCCTCTCCTTGTCCAGGCCGTACCCGCCCTCGGCCTGACTGGTGGTCAGCAGCTCCCACGCATACGTGATCGCGTCGGCCTTGAAGTAGTCGCCGAAGGAGAAGTTGCCGTTCATCTGGAAGAACGTGAGGTGCCGACTGGTCTTGCCTACCTCGTCGATGTCGCCGGTACGCACGCACTTCTGCACACTGGTGGCCCGCTTCCACGGCGGCCTCTCCTGGCCCAGGAAGTACGGCTTGAACGGCACCATGCCGGCATTGACGAACAACAGGTTCGGGTCGTCGTACACCAGGGAGGAGCTGGGCACGATCGTGTGGCCCTTGCTCTCGAAGAACGCGAGCCAACGTCGCCTGATCTCGGCGGTTTCCATCGCTAAGTTCCTAACGGTCTGAGCCGGCTCGCAACAGGCGGGCCGGAGCCAAGGGGATGCCGGGGACGACGCGCCCCTAGCGAGCTCGTGGTGAGGTGGGGTCCTCGATGAGGGCACGGGCCTGCTCCGGGCTCATCTCGCGCCCGTCAGGCAACGTTCCGGTATCGATGCCGAGCGCGAGACGGAGCTCGGTCTCCCGCTGCGTCATACCCTCACGAACCGTCTCGGCCATCTCGCGCAGACCCTCTCCCAGGTCGGACAGGCCAGCTGAAAGACCCTGCGCCATGCCCGATGGCGAGTAGGACTGAGCGGTCTTGGTGACCTTGCGGACGACCAGTACGCCGATGGTGGCTCCGAGTGCGATCCAGAACAGACGGCGCATTGGTCAGTCCCTCCTGCGTCGACCGGGGCGTGCTTTGCGTTTGCCAGAACCGCTCATCGCCGAGCGCACGCCGTAGGTGAAGGCGGCCACCTTGACGACCGGGGAGCCCAGCGTCGCGGCGAACAGCGAGGTGAGCGCATTGACGTTCGTGCTCATCGAGGAGACGTTCGCGGTGATGGTGTCCAGGCGCACGATCTGCTCGTTGGTGGAGGTCACGGTGTCGGTCACCTGCGAGAGCAGCGGGACGGTCTGCTCTGAGATGCCGCGCACACCGATCCGGGTCTCGTCCAGAACCTTGCCCGCCTTGCCGATGA
>DASVHT010000190.1:0-2834 GCA_036382455.1 Dermatophilaceae bacterium | reverse complement strand
TGGCGTCCTGGTGCGCGGAGCACGAGGTGCTGCTGGCCCCTCACGGCAAGACGACCATGGCTCCTCAGTTGTGGTCGGAGCAGCTCAACCGCGGCGCCTGGGGCATCAGTTTGGCCAATTTCGCCCAGCTACAGGTGGCTCGGGCCTTCGGCGTGCGCAGGCTCCAGCTGGCGAACAGCCTGACCGACCCACGGGCCGTCGACTGGGTGGCGGGGGAGTCGGAGCGCGGTTGCTCCATCCTGTCCTGGGTGGATTCCGTGCAGACCGTCCAGCTGCTGGCTCGGACGTTGGAGGCCGGGCACCCCGGTGTCATGCTCGACGTCCTGGTGGAACTTGGCGGCGAGGGCGGCCGCACAGGAGCGCGCAGCGGGGTGGCTGCCTTGGAAGTGGCCAGGGCCGTGGCTGGCGCTGACCAGCTGAGGCTGGTCGGCGTCAGCGGTTATGAGGGGTCCCTGGCGCACACTGCTTCAGATGACAGCCTGACCAAGGTCAATGAGTATCTGCTCGAGCTGAAATCGCTGCACGGTGAGCTGCTGGCGGATGGCTTGTACGACGTCGCCGATGTCCTCCTCAGCGCGGGGGGTAGTGCCTATTTCGACAATGTGGTGGACATCCTGGGCCCCTGCATTACGCGAGCCGGGTCCAGCGTCGGTGGGCGCCGGGTGGATCTGGTGATCCGTAGTGGAGCGTATGTGATCCACGACGACGGGTTCTACCGGCAGATCTCGCCCTTCTCCCGGCACGGCTCGAACCCCTTCCTCGCCGCAATGGTCGGCTGGGCCCGCGTGGTTTCCCAGCCCGAGCCCGGGCTGGCCATTCTGGACGCGGGCAAGCGCGACCTTCCGGTGGACGAAGGCCTGCCCCAGCCGCAGGCCATCGGCCCCGAACTCGGCGCCCCGATGACGCCGCTGGACGGCGCCGCCATCACCGCTGTCAACGACCAACACTGCTATCTGAGGTTCGACGCCGGGACCGGCGCCGTCAACATCGGCGACGTGGTCCGGCTGGGCCTGTCCCACCCATGCACCGCCATGGACAAATGGGCTCTGATTCCGGTCCTGGCCGGCGTAGACGGCGACCAAACCGTCGTCGACCTCATCCGAACGTTCTTCTAGTCCGCCGGTTACAGTGCTGATCAGTAATGCGACCTTGGTCGATGGAACGGGCGCGCCGCGCCGGCCGGCCGACGTCGTCGTCCGCGGCGGGCTCATTGCCGAAATAGCCTCGGCCCTCTCTTCGGAGCCGGGTGGTAGCGGACCAGACAGGGCCATCGACGCCACCGGTTTGGTGCTCAGCCCGGGTTTCATCGACATGCACGCCCACTCCGACCTCCAGCTGCTTACCCACCCCGCCCACTACGCCAAGATCAGCCAAGGGGTCACCACCGAGCTGCTGGGTCAGGACGGATTGTCCTATGCACCCGTAGACGACGTCACCTTGACCGGAGTGCGGCAGCAGATCGCGGGCTGGAATGACAACCCCCCGGATTTCGACTTCAGCTGGCGGACGGTCGGCGAGTACTTGGACCGCCTGGATACCGGCATCGCCACCAACGCTGCCTATCTCGTGCCGCAGGGAACGGTCCGTGCCCTGGTGATGGGCTTTTCCGACGCCGCAGCGACCGCGGCGCAGGTAGCCCGGATGCAGGAGGTGGTGCGTGAAGCGATGGTCCAGGGCGCCGTCGGTATGTCCTCGGGGCTGACCTACACCCCGGGGATGTATGCGAGCACCTCCGAGCTCACCGCCTTGTGCCGCACCGTCGCCGAACTTGAGGGGTTCTATGCGCCGCACCACCGCTCCTACGGCAAGGGCGCACTGGAGGCCTATGCGGAGATGATCGAGCTGAGCCGCAGCTCCGGCTGTGCCCTGCACCTGGCGCACGCGACGATGAACTTCGCCCTGAACAAGGGCCGCGCCGGCGAGCTGCTGGCCCTGATCGATGCTGCGCTAGAGGACGGGGTCGACATCACCTTGGACACCTACCCGTACCTGCCCGGGGCCACCACCCTCTCGGCTATTCTGCCCAGCTGGGCGTCCTCGGGCGGCGCCGGGCCGACACTGGACCGGCTCAACGATCCAGCCGCCGTCGAACGGATCCGGGAAAGCGTGGAAGTCCTCGGTTCTGACGGCTGCCACGGGGTCGTGGCCGAGTGGGAGACCCTAGAAATCAGCAGCGTGCAGAACCCGAACCTTGCCGACCATGTGGGCAAGACCATCCAGCGGATCGCCCAGGAGACCGGACAAGATCCCTTCGACGTCTTCATCGACATCCTGTGCCAGGACCAGCTCGGGACAGGGATTCTGCAGCACGTAGGACACGAAGAGAATGTGCAGGCCATCATGAAGCACCGCGTGCATACCGGGGGCAGCGACGGCATCCTGGTGGGAGCCAAGCCGCATCCGCGTGCTTGGGGGACCTTTCCACGGTTCCTTGGGCACTACTGCCGAGAACTACGGCTACTAACCCTCGAAGACATGATCCATCACCTCACCGGCCGTCCCGCCGCGCGGCTCAAGCTCGTCCGCCGCGGCCTGGTCCGCCCCGGTTACGCAGCGGACCTGGTGCTGTTCGACCCGGAGACCATCCGGGAGACGGCCACCTTTGAGCACCCCAAACAGCCCGCCGCTGGCATCCAGCTTGTCTTGGTCAACGGCGTTCCCGCCCTCGACGCTGGCCGGCCCACCGGTGCCTTGGCCGGCCGGTCGCTGCGCCGGAAGCCGAAGGGGTTGACCCAAGCCAATGACTGACAAGAAACTCTCACCCGGACCACCGCCAGCCGATCGCTGGGGGTGCTCCTCCGGCCGACCATCTCGGATACCGCCTGGCTGTGCCC
>DASVHT010000189.1:0-2490 GCA_036382455.1 Dermatophilaceae bacterium | reverse complement strand
CGGGGAAGTAGCGCTGCCGCTTGAACGATGGGAACGCCCGCACCGGGGCCACCGCCTCGAACCGCACCGGCACCACCTCGGCCAGCCCCATGCGCACCTGGCGCCCGTCGAGGCCGACGAACCCGACCTCGAGCTCAACTGCGGGGCTGCCAGACGTCCTCGACCGGCGCGGCGTACTGCGCGGTCAGGGTGAGGGTGTGCGCCTGCTGGTCGGGCACCACGCTGATGACGGTCATGGGTCCTGCTCCTCTGGGCGCCTCGCCGAGGCGGCAACGCGCTAGAGCTAGACAATCCGGCCAGCGAGCGACCATGGCGCGGCATCCCGTCACCCGTGTCCCGCTCAAGGATCCCTATCTGCGACTCGCGGATCATCAGATAGAAAGCCCACGAACCGGGCCGGACGCCCCCCGCTGCCGTTCGGCTTTCGGACCTCGCCTCCTGGGCCGGCGGCAAGGCGAAGACTTGCGGTGGTGGTCGCGCTGAACTTAACAGTGTGCGTTTTGAGCGTTCCCACGTATGCTTGGGGGATGGCTGGCGCGATCGCACACGACCAAGCACAGCGCTTACGCGCGGCGCTTGACGGGGTGTTCGGCGAGTCGGGCGACTCGCTCGACGTTTCGGGTTCGGCCCGTGATGCGTTCCTTCGTCTCGTAGATGTGTTGGAGTCGAGTCCCGAGGCGGTTGTGCTCCCGTCCGACACCGTGGTCAGTACCCAGAAGGCCGCCGAGCTGCTCGGCGTCAGCCGTATGACAGTTGTGCGGCTCATCGACCGTGGAGAGCTGGCGGCCGAGGGCGGAGGGGTCCACCGTCGTATCGCCGTGGCCGAGCTGGCCCGTTATCGAGCGGCCAGCGCCGCCCGGCGAACGGCCGCGCTGCATAGTCTCGCGCAGGAGATCAGCGAGGACACGCCGCCTGATCAGGTGATCAGCACTCGGTGAGCGGCCCAGTCGTTGTTCTCGACGCGTGTGTGCTCGTTCCAATCAGGCTCGCGACGACCCTGCTCTGGCTCGCCGAGACGCGCCTGTTCCAGCCACTATGGTCGGAACCGATCCTGGACGAGGTGCAGAGGAACCTTCCGAAAGTCGGAGTGACGCCTGGGCAGGCGAGCCGCCGGGTCGGCATGATGCGGGAAGCCTTCGGCGCGGAGGCGCTGATCGACAGCTTCGACGACCTCATCGGACAGATGAGATGCGATCCCAAGGACAGGCACGTTCTCGCCGCGGCAGTACGCGGCGGGGCCGACACGGTCGTGACCTGCAACCTGAAAGACTTTCCGGACGAGGCTGGAGCGCCGTACGGGATCGGGGTCTGTCATCCCGACAGCTTTCTCGTCCAGCTGTTAGGCGAGCACACCGACACCGTGGTCGCCACCCTCGAGCGCGAGACTGCTGCCCTCCGAAACCCGCCAGAGACGGTCACTGAGTTCTTGGCCACCCTCACAGCGACCGTCCCCATGTTCGCTAACCTCGCGGCCGATGCTTTCGGCGATCCGCCCGGGCCAGCCTCTACGGTGCCTGCCCTGGTTGGGGTCGATGCCAGCCTGGGGCGACTACCAGTGGGCGATCAGCCACCTCGCCGGCCGGTCTCTGGCCTCGAAGGTCATCTATGCCGTTGACGCTGCTGACCAGATCGCATTCATGCGATTCGTTCCTGAGGTTGCGGCTGCGTCCCAGGTGTTCGAGGCGTACCTGACTCCGATGACGTTCTTGACCTTGGTCCGGGTCGGGAACGGGACGTGGCGCGTCTGGGGGCTCGGACCAGCCATTCTCTCTGCAAGAGAGATCTTCGACTGCTGAACGCCCGGCTCGATAGATCAGTCAAACGCGATAGCGTCAACCAAGATCGCCGTCTCGACGGTGTAGGCGTGGACGTGGTTCCGGCCATCCCTTTTGCTAGTCACCAGCACGACGTAATCGCGTCTCACTTGTCGATCTCCTTGCTGGACCGCCCGACCCCACCTCGGCAGGTCAAGGACGGAGCCACGGCGTCGGCTCCTGTTCTCGTACGTCCTCGGGGTACGGGACTGCCAACGGTGGAGCGGCCGGGTTATGACGTGGTGGCACGGCGGGGTTGATGCTGGAGTGTGCTCGACGACCAGACCCTGCAGGATCTCGCCAACGAACTGGTGCGCGTCGCCGGCGTCGTTGGAGTCGTGCTCGTTGGCAGCCGGGCCCGGCCCGGGGTGAGCACACGCCGCAATCCGACTTCGACCTGGGGCTGTACTACCGACAACCACTGGACCTGCCTCAAATGCGCAAGCTCGCGCAGCAGGTGGCCGGGCCAACGGCACAGCTGACGGATCGCGGCGGCTGGGGCCAGTGGCTGGATGGCGGCGGCTGGTTGTGCATAGGTGACACCCCCGTGGACTGGATCTACCGCGACCTGGACCGGGTGCACGCATGCTGGGCCGACGCCAGCGCCGGCCGCTACGCCTTCCACATGCAGGTCGGACACTCGGCGGTGCTGCTGCACGAGCTGGTGGCCCAGCGC
>DASVHT010000188.1:0-1718 GCA_036382455.1 Dermatophilaceae bacterium | reverse complement strand
CCTCATCGAGGACGCCCGCTTTGAGGAACGCCTTCACCAGGGCCAGGACGCGTTTGTCTCCGATGCGTACCCGCACCCGATCCATCAAAGCTGGATGCGAGATTTCATCGAAGTGGGGTCTCCATCTCGCTGCCGTAAACCCCGAGGATGCTCAGGTTTGGTGGGTGCGCCAGGGCAGGCCGGACTGTTCGCGTTCGAGGCTGGGCGGGCGCATCCGTTCGCGGACCGGCGGTGGTGGCGGTGGTCGGGTCCGGCCGGCCTTGCGCAGTTCCTTGTAGGTGAGGGCGTCGCCTTCGACGGCCTGCTTGAGGAGTCGCTGGAACAGCAGTCCGCGGCTGCGTGAGTGGCGGCGGTTGAAGCGGAAGACCCACTCGTCGAAGTAGGCGGGCATGTGCTCCGGGCTGATCGAGCCGTGCAGGGTGCCCATCACCCAGCGCTTCACGAGCGAGAAGACCAGGTGCACGCCGGGCAGCGCCTCGTGCGCAGGTCGCCCCGCGGCGCTGACGGAGGTGGCTTTGAGTGTGTAGTGCCCGCGGGTGGCCTTCGGGTAGGAGGCCCATCCGTCGGTGATGATGGTGCTGCCAGGATCGACGTTGTCGAGCAGGAACTGCTGCAGGCTCTCGGCGCTGGCGTCCTTGATGATGCCCAGCCGAGCGCGGCCAAGACCCTTGGGGCTGTTGAGTTCTACGGCTGCAGCGAACAGCACCTTGCCCAGCGCGCCGCGCCCTGGAATGCCTGCCTCCGGGCCGCCGAGGAAGGCCTCATCGACCTCCACCTCGCCGGTGAGCCGGTCCCGACCGGGACGCACCATGACCGACCGGTAGCGGTGCAGCATCGCCCAGGCCGTCTGGTAGGAGCCGAGCTGCATCTCACGCTGGAGCTCCGTCGCGGAGATGCCGCCCTTCCCGCTGGTGAGGTGCCAGGCCGCTGAGAACCAGACCGTCAGCGGTGTCCGAGTGCCGTGGAAGATCGTGCCAGCGGTAGCCGAGACACGGCGGTCGCAGCCGGCGCAACGCCAGCGACCATCAGGCGCGCGCCAGCCGTCCTGCGAGGTGCACCACGGGCACACGAACCCATCTGGCCAGCGCAACCAGTCCAGGTAGTTCAGACACTTCCAGTCCTCGTTGAACCAGGCGCGCAACTCCGCGTAGGAGTTCGGGTAGTCCCGACCCGCGAGCAGCGCCACGCTCGAATCCTACGGCAGCGAGATGGAGACCCCACTTCCCACGATTCACCAGACGACACCGGCTGGGCGATGACGTGTCTCGTTTTCCAGCACAGCCCCGGCCCGGCGCATCGGGCACACAACCCGACGCCTCAGCGTTCAAGACCAGTGACACAGACTCGAATACGCACCAGGAAGCATCCCTTTGGCCACTGACTACGACAAGCCGCGCACATCCGACACCGACGAACCGGCCGAGCACAGCGTGGTAGCTCTGAACGCGGCCCGAGTGATGTCCGGCGCCAGCCTCGGCGACGACGCCGACCCCCTCGACAGCCAGCTCAACCCACCCGACGCCGACCTGTCCGGTGAGGAATGGACCGTGCCGGTCATACCTCGTCAGGCTGACGAGTTCACCTGCGCCAGCTGCTACCTCGTCCACCACCGCAGCCAGCTAGCCGACGAACGCCACCTGACCTGCAACGACTGCACAGCCTGAACCCCAGCCGCCGGCTGAGCTCATGCTGACCGATGTGCCGTGGGTGTGCGCCGC
>DASVHT010000187.1:0-6339 GCA_036382455.1 Dermatophilaceae bacterium | reverse complement strand
GGTGACGTCTGAGACGACCGCGCGGTCGCCATACCCGAAGGATGCCGACCGCAGCGAGACGATGAGCTGCGAAGCAACGGCCGCAGAGTCGATGGCAGGCGAGCCGTTTTCCATGACGTGTTCGGACCTATCCCTGGCCTGTCCTGATCCCGTCATGAACACCCCTGACCGGCCTGCAGCGCCTTGAGGTTGGAGCGCATGACCTCGAAATAGTCCTTGCCAAGTGACGTGGCGGTCAGGCCCTCGATCGGGTCGAGCGTGGCCATGTGAGCGCCGGACTCCCTGGCCACGGTCTGCGCGATGGCCGGGCTCACCAGCGTCTCGGCGTAGATGGTCGTCACGTCGTGCGCCCGGGCGTAGGTGCTCACCGCGGCGAGCACAGCAGCCCTGGGCTCCTGTTCGGAGGAGAGGCCGTTGATGGCGATCTGGACCATGCCGAAGCGTCGGGCGAGGTAGCCGAACGCGGCGTGGCTGGTGACGATGTCCTTGCGCCAGCAGTTGGCCAGTCCGGCTTCGAGGACCCCGTTGAGCGCGGCGAGCTTGTCCTCGAAGGCCTTGGCGTTGTTCGTGTAGTCGACCTTGTTGGCCGGGTCGAGGACAGAGAGTCGCTCAGCAATCACTGTTGCGACAGCGGAGTAGCGCTGCGGGTCGAGCCAGAAGTGCGGATCTGTGGTGCCGGGGGCGTTCGTGCCGGGCGCGGGCGTCGGCGCACCGAACGCTGGTTGGAACAACATGTCCAGGTTCGCCGCCGGTGCCACGTCGAGCCCGCGGTTGCCCGCCTCGGACTCGACCGCCTTGTCAACCGCACCCTGCAGGCCCCGCTCGTAGACCACGAGCCTGGCCTTGCTGACGCTGGCAACCTCTCGCGGCGTGAGCTCGATGTCATGTGGCTCAACGCCCGGTCTGGTCAGGTTCGCGACGACCACGTGGTCACCGCCTATCTGCTGCGTGGCGAACTGCAGCGGGTAGAAGGACGCGACAACCTCGAGCTTGTTGGCGCCCTTGGTGTCCGGGATCGCCAGGGGTGATCCGCAGGCGCTCAGGGCGGGGACAGCGATGGCGGCCAGGGCAGCGATGGCCACGACTGCGACCCGGGACCGTCGTTGTTTCACGTCACTGATTATCAGTCTCAATGAGAATGATTGTCAAAAAGTTCGACCGTGGGGGTAGAGCTGCACAGCGGCAAGTGCGACTGCGAGCAGCAGTACCGCGAGCCGCATGATCCTTTCCGAGCTGCTCAGGCGGGGCCAGGAGAGATAGAGGATCCATCCCACGAAGAGCGCCGCCAAGCTCATGAGAACGAACCCGACCGGACCGGTGATGAACACACCGGCAACGAGCAGGGCAAGCAGGAGCAGGAAGGGCACGGCCTTGGGCAGACGGCTGAGCCGCGTGATCAGCGGCAGGCTGACGCGCTCGATGTTGGGGCGCACGGGGTTCGGCACCCAACGAGGTTACGGGAGCCGGTCTCGGAGGGCACCAGCGGTGCGGCACCGATAGCCTTGCCCCATGGCCGCTACCTCCACCGTCGACACCGTTGTCAGTCTCTGCAAGCGCAGGGGCTTTGTCTTCCCAAGCGGTGAGATTTATGGAGGCACACGCTCGGCGTGGGACTACGGCCCCCTCGGCGTGGAGCTCAAGGACAACATCAAGCGTCAGTGGTGGAGGTCGATGGTTCAGCAGCGCGACGACATCGTAGGCCTGGACTCCTCGATCATCCTTCCGACGAAGACGTGGGAGGCCTCCGGTCACGTTGCGACCTTCACCGATCCGTTGACCGAGTGTCAGTCGTGCCACAAGCGCTTCCGGGCCGACCATCTGCAGGAGATGGTGGCGGAGAAGAAGGGCATCGACGACCCCGACACCATCGACCTCGCCACCGTGGCCTGCCCCAACTGCGGCACCCGCGGCTCGTGGACGGAGCCCCGGCAGTTCTCGGGTCTGCTCAAGACGTACCTCGGTGTCACACAAGATGATTCGGGCCTGCACTACCTACGCCCCGAGACCGCCCAGGGCATCTTCCTCAACTTCGCCAACGTCATGAACTCCTCGCGCAAGAAGCCGCCGTTCGGCATCGCGCAGATCGGCAAGAGCTTTCGCAACGAGATCACGCCGGGCAACTTCATCTTCCGGACCCGCGAGTTCGAGCAGATGGAGATGGAGTTCTTCGTCGTACCCGGCAGTGACGAGGAATGGCACCAGTACTGGATCGACGCGCGCACGGCGTGGTACGTCGACCTCGGGATCAACAAGGAGAACCTGCGCCTGTACGAACACGCGCAGGAGAAGCTCTCGCACTACTCCAAACGCACCGTGGACATTGAGTACCGATACCGCTTTCCGGGCAGCGAGTGGGGCGAGCTCGAGGGCATCGCCAACCGCACGGACTTCGATCTCACCACCCACTCCAAGGCCTCGGGCGCTGACCTTTCCTATTTCGACCAGACCACCGGTGAGCGGTTCACGCCCTACGTCATCGAGCCGGCTGCCGGGCTGTCCCGCTCCCTGATGACCTTCCTGGTCGACGCCTACAGCGAAGACGAGGCGCCCAACACCAAGGGTGGCGTTGACAAACGCGTTGTGCTGCGGCTCGACAAGCGACTGGCACCGACCAAGGTCGCCGTACTGCCGCTGTCGCGCAACGCGGACCTGACACCCAAGGCCAAGGATCTGGCCGCCCAGCTGCGGCAGCGTTGGACGATCGACTTCGACGACGCCGGGGCCATCGGTCGCCGCTACCGTCGTCAGGACGAGATCGGCACGCCGTTCTGCGTCACCGTCGACTTCGACACCCTCGACGACCAGGCGGTCACCGTGCGCGACCGCGACTCGATGGCCCAGGAGCGAGTGGCCCTCGACCAGGTGGAGGCCTACCTGGCAACCCCCCTGCTCGGCTGCTGAGCCAGAACCGGGGGACCATGACCGCTGTCCTTCCTCCGCTCCAGATCGGCCGTCACACCATCGCGTCCCCGGTGGTGCTCGCCCCGATGGCAGGCATCACCAACCGTGCCTTTCGTCGGCTGTGCCGCCAGTATGGCGACGCGGGGCCGGATCGGTCCGGTGCCACCGGCGCAACCTGCCTGTACGTCAGCGAGATGATCACGTCGCGCGCTCTGGTCGAGCGCACACCGGTGTCGATGCAGCTGATCGAGCACGACCCGGATGAGAGCCCGCGTTCGATCCAGCTGTACGGGGTGGACCCGGTGACCGTGGGGGCCGCGGTGCGCCTGCTCGTCAGTGAGGACCGCGCCGACCACATTGATCTCAACTTCGGCTGCCCGGTCCCCAAGGTCACGCGCAAGGGCGGTGGTGCTGCTCTCCCATGGAAGACGGACCTGTTCCGTGCCATTGTCCGCGAAGCGGTGAAAGAGGCTGCGCCGTATGACGTGCCGGTCACCGTCAAGATGCGCAAGGGCATCGACTCCGACCACCTGACGTTCCTGGAGGCAGGCCGGATCGCCGAGGGGGAGGGCGTGGCGGCGGTTGCCCTGCACGCGCGTACCGCCTCCGAGGCGTACTCGGGTCGCGCCGACTGGTCGGCCATCAAGGCACTGAAGCAGGTTGTCCGCACCATCCCTGTGTTGGGCAACGGCGACATCTGGTCCGCTGATGACGCGCTTGCGATGGTTGCCCTGACCGGCTGTGACGGGGTCGTCGTGGGCCGCGGTTGTCTGGGCCGGCCTTGGCTGTTCGCTGACCTCGCCTCGGCTTTCGCCGGGGCCACGGAGCGGACCCAGCCCACCCTCGGCCAGGTGGCCCTGACCCTGCGTCGACACACCGAGTACCTCGCCGAGTTCCATGGCAGCGAGGCGAAGGGATGTCGCGACATCCGCAAGCACATCGCTTGGTATCTCAAAGGATTCCCCGCCGGGCCCGACGTTCGTCGGCGGCTTGCGCTGGTCGACTCCATGGCCTCGCTCGATGACCTGATCGACACGTTGGATCTTGACCAGCCGTGGCCGGGCGAGGCTGCCGAGGGCCAGCGCGGGAGGGCCGGTTCGCCTCATCGGGTGGCCCTGCCGGACGGGTGGTTGGACTCCCAGGAGCTCAATGAGGCGTCAGCCGCCGTGGTCTCCCAGGCCGAGCTTTCGGTTTCGGGCGGCTGAGCAGATCCAGATTCAGGTGGCCCGGCCCGGGGACTGACCATTCCGGCTCGTCAGAGCGCCCGGCGCGTGGCAGGCTCGACAGCATGTGCCGCAACATCAGAACCCTGGCTAACTATGCGCCGCAGGCGACCCCCGATGAGGTGCGTGCTGCCGCACTGCAGTACGTCCGCAAGGTCAGCGGAACCACCAGACCGTCGGCCGCCAACCAGGCGGCCTTCGACCAGGCTGTGGCCGCGATAGCTCATACGACGCAGGATCTGCTCGACGTGCTGGTGACCACCGCGCCACCGAAGGACCGCGAGGTAGAGGCAGCCAAGGCCCGGGTTCGCAGCGCCGTCCGTTTCGGGACGGCGACGCGTGCCGGGTGAGACTCACCCCAGAGCGATCGGTCGCTCCGGGTCGGTGATCCAGTCGCTCCATGAACCGATGTAGACGTCGACGTCGGTGATGCCGCTGACGCTCAGAGCGAGGGCGAGATGGGTGGCCTGTACGCCCGAACCGCAGTACGTGCCAATGTGTCTCGCATCTGTGACGCCACGTCGCCGGAAGCGGTCGGCCAGCTCCTCGGCCGGCAGAAACCTCCCTTTCGGGTCGACGTTGGTGAGCGCGGGCACGCTGATGGCTCCGGGAATGTGGCCGGCTACGGGGTCAACCGTCTCGTTCTCCCCGCGGAACCGGTCGGCAGGGCGGGCATCGAGCAGGAGGCGGGCGGCGGCATACTCCGTGGCATCCCGGGAGCTGAGCAGGCGACCAATACCCGTGCCGGATGGCGTGAAGTTGCCGGCTGACGGGATGTTGGGTCCCGACTCGGTCAGCTGACCGGCTGCGGTCCAGGCCGCAATCCCGCCGTCCAGAACACGAGCAGGGAGGAAGCCGTGGTGCCGTAGCATCCACCAGACCCGGCTGGCAGGCAGCGAGAGCCAGTCGTCGTAGGCGACGACAGACCGGGACATGTTCACGCCCGCCGTTCGCATTGCGGCAGTGAAGGTCTCGACCGTCGGCATCGGGTGACGACCGCCCGCTCCGTCGGGACGGATCGTCGCAAGATCGGTGTCCATGTCGACGTACGACGCCCCGGGGATGTGGGCGAGCTCGAACGCCTCGCGACCGGGCGACGAGCCCAGCTGGTAGCGCACATCCAGGAGGACCGGCCGTCCTGTCTGTGGACCGGCCAGCAGCGTCTGGAGCTCGTCGACCTGAATCAGGGGGCTACTTTTCTTGTTCGAGTTCATGGGTTCCATCGGTGAGGACGACTCGTCGTTGATATCGATCGAATGCGGAGCGTGAGCGCTGAGTCTATGTAGCCTGTTTGCACTCATCGATCTGGTGCCTCCCGGCTTCGGATACCTCGGTTCTGAAGGGAACAACAGATATGTCCACCACGAGTAACAAACCGGTCAGGCTCATCGGCCTGATCATGATCATCGGCGGGATTCTCATGATCCTCGCCGGCGGTGCGACCTGGGCCCTCGTGACGACCCAGCTCAAGGCCGAGCACATCGTTGTTGCCGCTGTGACTCCCGAGAATCCGGGCAGGCTCGCCGGCAAGCCGGTCGCCGGCCCGTTCACCGCCTACGCCCAGGCCGACGCGATCAACCACCACGCGCTCGACGGGGCCAAGGGCCGTACCTACGCCCAGATCGGGGACGATGCCAAGGCGCTCAAGGCCAAGCTCGCGGCGAGCGGTCTGAGCAAGGAGGAAGTCGCCAAGAACCCCGACGTCCTGGCCCTTGCTGCCACGCGTGACTCCACGATGAACGGCTCATTCCTGCGGGCCTCGCTGTTCACCTCGGTCGTGTCCTTCGGTGTCGCGGCTCTGGTCATCGGCCTCGGCCTCCTGTTCATACTGCTGGGCGTCGCCCTCCGGAAGGTGTCGACCACCACAGAGGTGGCCGCCCCTGCAAGGCCCTAAGCAGGCGGAGGGACCAAGCGGCAGCGCCACACCACTTCGCCTTTCGCTGGGCGGTGTGGCGCTGGCGCTCGGGCTGCGTGGAGATGTCCGCGGCGACCACTCGGCATACAGTGCGTCGTTGTGAGCACGTATGCCAGGGCCGATCGCGAGCGTTGGGTCCGAGAGGACCCTGCCCACAAACAGGCCGACCGCGATGACTTCGCCAGAGACCGCGCGCGGGTGGTGCACTCGGCATCGTTGCGGCGGCTCTCGGCCAAGACCCAGGTGGTCCAGCCGGACAGCGACGACTTCGTGCGGAACCGGCTGACCCACTCCCTGGAG
>DASVHT010000186.1:0-3276 GCA_036382455.1 Dermatophilaceae bacterium | reverse complement strand
CCTGGCCGGCGAGGAGTCGGCCCTGGCCAGCCGGGTTGAGGGCGGCTCAGCGCTGCCGCGATTCACGCCGCCCCGGATCTTCGAGCAGGGCGTCCATGGGGCACCAACGCTCGTTCAGAACGTCGAGACCCTGGCCCAGCTTTCGCTCATCTCGCGATACGGCCCGGCCTGGTTCCGAGCCATCGGCACAGAGGCTGAGCCAGGCAGCATGCTGACGACCGTGCGGCTGGCCAACGGAAGCAGCGGAGTCGCGGAAACAGCGATCGGCACCCCGATCGCCGAGCTCCTCAAGCTCGATGAGCACCCCGCACAAGCGGTTCTCGTGGGCGGGTATCACGGCGCGTGGCTCCCCCCCGAGCAAGCCGGGCAGGTCACTCTCAGCAACGCCGACCTGCGCCCGCTCGGCGCGGCCGTCGGCGCTGGCGTGCTGGCCGCACTGCCGACAAACCGTTGCGGCCTCGTCGAGTCGGCCCGGGTCGTCAGCTACCTGGCCCTCGAGTCCGCCGGCCAGTGTGGCCCCTGCCTCAACGGCCTCCCGCGTATCGCGGCCACCTTCTCCCAGATCGCGCACCACGGGCCCACGCCCTCAGCCCAGGATGACCTTCAGCGCTGGTCCCAGCTGGTCGAGCGTCGTGGCGCCTGCCATCACCCCGATGGCACGGTGCGCTTCCTGCGCAGCGCGTTGAACGTCTTCGCCGATGAGGTGGCCATGCATGCAGCCGGCCGGTGCAGCGCCAGAGCCAACGACCCGTTCCTGCCCATCCCGGCCGGCTCACCGGCATACGAGGAAGACTGGAGCTGAGCGATGGACGAGAGACTGCGCGTCAACCCGATCCTCTGCTCGGGACACGGCCTGTGCGCGGAGCTGCTTCCAGAGCAGATCACGCTCGACGAGTGGGGCTATCCCATCCTTTCTGGCGAGCCGGTCCCGGGGGGGCTGCGCAAGCTCGCGCGCCGCGCCGTGACCGACTGCCCGGCGCTCGCCCTCCAGCTCCTCCGCGATCCCTGACTTGCCACTCTCCGGCTCTCAGAGGAACCTCAGAGATACCTCTCAGGAAGTCCTGAGCCTGGACAACGATTCTTGAAGAATGAGCCTCATGACCGAGCGAGAGAGCACCACCGGGTCTGCCGACCTGACCCGTCCCGACGGCACGCCCGTTCGCGTCCTGGTCGTCGACGACGAACCGAACCTCGCGGAGGTCATGTCGAGCGTCTTGCGCCATGAGGGATGGGAGGTGCGCAGTGCCGGCACGGGCATGAGCGCTGTCCGTACGGGCCGGGAGTTCAAGCCCGACGCCGTCGTGCTGGACATGATGCTGCCCGACTTCGACGGCCTTGAGGTCATGCGCCGGCTGCGCGAGGACAACCCCCGGGTGGGCGTGCTCTTCCTCACTGCACGCGACTCCGTCGAGGATCGGATAGCCGGGATCACCGCTGGCGGGGATGACTATGTCACCAAGCCGTTCAGCCTCGAGGAGGTACTGGCTCGCCTACGCGGCATGCTCCGTCGAGCCGGGATGACCCGCAACAGCGCGGACACGCTTCTGGCCATCGCCGACCTGACGATGGACGAGGAGGCCCGCGAGGTTCACCGGGCAGGGGGGCTGGTCGACCTGACCGCCACCGAGTTCGAGCTGCTGCGCTTCCTCATGCGGAACCCGCGCCGGGTGCTGAGCAAGGCACAGATCCTCGACCGGGTATGGAACTATGACTTCGGCGGGCAGGCTCACGTCGTCGAGCTGTACATCAGCTACCTTCGAAAGAAGATCGACGCAGGTCACGAGCCTCTCATCCATACCGTGCGCGGCGTCGGGTACGTCCTCAAGACGCCCTCGTGACCATGCGCGGCTGGCTGGCCGGTCGGACCCTACGGACCAGACTGATCGCCGGCGTGCTCGTCCTGCTTGCCGGGGCCTGCCTTGCCATCGCCATTGCCACCAACATCACGCTGAGCGGCTTCCTCGTCGACCGGCTCGACCAGAACCTGGTCAGCGCCGGTAGTCGTCTCGATGTCAGCCTCGAGCACCCCGGAGGCCAGGACATCACCGGTGGAAGCTCTCTGCCCCCTGGCGACCCGGGTTTCGAGGGCCAGGTGGTGGGAACGCTGGCCGTCCGGATTGCGAACGGGTCGATCGCACAGGCCGTCGTCGTCAATGACAACGCCGGCCAGGTCAGCCTCCGCGACGTGACACTCACCGGTGGGGACCGCTCCCTGCTCATGCACCTGGTCCCCGACGGCCGGCCGATATCTGCCCGGCTGTCGTCGCTGGACGACTACCGACTCCGGGCGACGCGCAGCCAGGACGGGGACATCCACATCACCGGGTTGGCGTTGGGCGACGTCGAGTCGACGGTGCACCGGCTCGAGGCCACCGAGCTCATCGTCTTTGCGGCAGCCCTGCTTCTGACCGGGCTGGCTGGTGCGGGTTGGGTCCGGCTCTCGCTACGCCCCTTGCACCGGGTCACCACGACGGCCAACCAGGTCTCTTCCATGTCCCTTGGCAGTGGCGCCGTCGACCTGCCCCACCGGGTGCCCGAAACCGACCCCCGCACCGAAGTGGGCCAGCTCGGGGCGGCTTTCAACCAGATGCTGGGGCACGTCGAGACCGCGCTCGAACAGCGCGAGGCCAGCGAGGCCCGGCTGCGCCGCTTCGTGGCGGACGCGAGCCATGAGCTGCGCACCCCGCTGACCGGCATCCGCGGCTACGCGGAGCTGGCCCTGCGGAGCACTGAGCCCGTCCCCGACGAGGTGGGTCATGCGCTGGCCCGGGTCGAGTCCGAAGCCGTGCGGATGGGACGGCTCGTCGACGACCTCCTGCTTCTCGCGCGGCTCGATACCGGTCGACCGCTTGAACACAGGGACGTCGACCTGTCACGGCTGGTCATCGAGGTCACGAGCGACGCAAGGGTGGCCGGTCCTGACCACCGCTGGTCGCTCGACCTGCCCGACGAGCCGATCGTCGTACGCGGTGACGAGCACCGGCTCCACCAGGTCGTGGCCAACCTTCTCTCCAACGCGCGCATCCATACCCCAGCCGGGACGTCTGTGCTGATCCGGCTCACCGCCGTTCAGGAGGCCAGCGGGCAGGTCCTGCTCTCTGTCATCGACAACGGCCCCGGCATTCCCGAAGCGCTGCAGGCCGACATCTTCGAGCGGTTCGTGCGCGCCGACGACTCGCGGTCGCGGGCCGCGGGCAGCACAGGTCTGGGCCTCTCCATCGCCCGCGCGGTGGTCAAGGCGCACGGCGGGTCCCTGACCTTGGTCAGCGACAAGGG
>DASVHT010000185.1:0-13135 GCA_036382455.1 Dermatophilaceae bacterium | reverse complement strand
AGGTAACCATGCTCAGGGCGTGGCGCTGGCGGCCCAGATGCTCGGCATCAGGTCGACCGTCTTCATGCCGTTGGGTGCGCCGATCCCCAAGCTGGTGGCCACCCGAGGGTACGGCGCCCACGTCGAGCAGCTGGGCACCAGTATTGACGAATGCCTTGTGAGGGCAAGGCAGTTCGAGGTCGAGACAGGCGCCGTCCTGATCCATCCGTTCGACCACGTCGACATCGTCGCCGGGGCGGGCACCTGTGGCCTGGAGATCCTTGAGCAGTGCCCTGACGTCAGGACCATCCTCGTGAGCGTCGGCGGCGGCGGGCTCCTGGCCGGCATCGCGACAGCCGTCAAGACCAAGCGGCCCGACGTGCGGGTCATCGGTGTGCAGGCAGAGAAGGCCGCGGCATACCCGCCGTCGCTGGCAGCCGGCAAGCCTGTGTCGCTGGCCACGATGGCCACGATGGCCGACGGCATAGCGGTCGGCTGTCCCGGTGAGGTGCCGTACGAGATTGTCCAGGAGCTGGTCGACTCGATCGAGACGGTCAGCGAGGAGATGTTGTCGCGCGCCCTGCTGTTCCTGCTCGAGCGGGCCAAGCTCGTTGTCGAGCCGGCTGGCGCGGCGACCGTCGCCCGGCTGCTGGACACTGGCGAGGGGGCTCATGACGGGCCGATCGTCGCCGTCCTGTCGGGGGGCAACATCGACCCGCTGTTGTTGTTGCGGATCATCCGTCACGGCCTTGCCGCAGCCGGTCGCTACCTGCAGCTGCGGGTGCGCGTCCCGGACAGCCCGGGCTCGCTGGCCGGGCTGCTGGCCGATCTGGCCGACGCCGATGCGAACGTCCTGGAGATCGAGCACGTTCGCACGAGTGCCAACCTGCCGGTGGACGAGGTCGAGATCGCGGTCCAGCTCGAGGCCAAGGGCAGGGCGCACTGCGAGGAGCTGTTGAGGGCGTTGCACGACAAGGGGTACTCGGTGGTGTTCGGCTGAGCTGGCGCATCCGCGGTCAGCGGTAGGTGACCGAGAATCTCAGGTGATCAGCCGACGTACGGCTTGGCGTTCAGGACCTTGACCTCGATCTCCTCGCCGTTGGGGGCCCGGAACTTGGCCACCTCGCCAACCTTCTTGTCGAGGATGGCCTTTCCCATCGGTGACTTCTCGCTGTAGACCTCGAGGTCCGAACCGTCAGCAATCTCGCGGCTGCCGAGCAGGAAGGTGAGCTTGTCCTCCAGGAGCTGAACCGTGACAACCATGCCGGGCTCGACGATGCCGTGATCCGGTGGAGCCTGACCAACGGTGGCGTTGTCCAGCAGCTGGGTCAGCTGGCGGATCCTGGCCTCCATCTTGCCCTGCTCCTCCTTGGCAGCGTGATAGCCGCCGTTCTCCTTGAGGTCGCCCTCGTCGCGGGCCGCCTCGATCTTCTTGGAGATCTCGGCACGGTCCTCACCGGTGAGCTTGGTCAGCTCCTTCTTGAGCCGGTCATAGGCCTCTTGGGTCAGATAGCTCGCAGCAGGCGTCGCAGTGTCGGTCACGTCTAGCTCCTTGTGTGCGGGGGCTTGGCGACGGTCCGCCAGAACCAGCGGTATGCCGTGAGCCAAGCAAGCGGGCCTGGACCCTCGATCTGATGATCGGCAGGAACCAGACCCACGGTGTGATCAGTCAAGCGTACCAATCTTCTCGTCCGACGGGGGCGGACGTGCTCAGCGGACCGTGCAGGACCTGACCACTCCGGTGACCGCGCGGCTCGTGGTCCGGACCCGGGTCGTGCGCTGAACCGATGACACGTCCGAGCCCGGGATGTTGACCTCTACCAGGCCCACCGTGGCGAAACTCCTGTCCAGGGCGCGGATCGCGCAGGTGACATCGCGACCGACCGGCCGACTGACGAGGTAGGTCACGTCCACCGTCCTGTCATCGAGGACGTGATAGCTCAGGTCGGTCCAGGTGGGCTTGCCCACGGTGCTGGCCAGCGCGAACCATACGGCCAGTGCGCAGCCGAGCAGGATGGCGATGGTGCCGGCGACCCACCTGGCCGTCGTGCCCGGTGCGGGGCGGGGGATCGGCACGAGAGATGACCTTCCCTGGATCGTCGTCCGCGGGTGAGAGGATGCGGCTGAGGCCATTGTCCGGCATGACGTTGAGCAGGAGCGCACGTGGATCAGAGTTCACAGCGACGTGATGGCGCATGAGTCGCGAACGAGCGGGAGCCTAACGTGGGTCAGGATCAGAGACTGCGACTGATGGCGGTGCATGCGCACCCCGATGACGAGTCGAGCAAGGGCGCCGCGACGATGGCCAGATACGTGGCCGAAGGCGTGGATGTGCTGGTGGTGTCCTGCACCGGCGGCGAGCGCGGCGACGTCCTCAACCCGGCGCTCCAGCACGACCCCGAGATCCTGCGCGACCTGCCCGAGGTCCGCCGTCGCGAGATGGCCGAGGCCGTGCGGATCCTCGGCGTCCGGCATACCTGGTTGGGCTTCCTGGACTCCGGTCTCCCCGAGGGCGACCCGTTGCCCCCACTGCCCGAGGGCTGTTTCGCCCTTGAGCCGATCGCTGTGACGACGGAGGCGCTGGTGCGGGTCATCCGGGACTTCAAACCACACGTGATGACGACGTATGACGAGAATGGTGGTTACCCCCACCCGGACCACGTCATGTGCCACACGGTGTCGATGTCGGCCTTTGCGGCCGCCGGTGACCAGACCGCGTACGAGCATGCCGGCCCGGCGTGGCAGCCTCTGAAGATCTACTACAACCAGACGCTGACCCAGGGCCGGATCATCGCGTATCACGACGCGATGGAGGCGGCGGGGATCGAGTCCCCCTTCCGCGAGTGGATCTCGCGATGGGAGGATCGCGGCGAGCGAACCATCACGACCAAGATCGAGTGCGCCGACTACTTCGAGGTGCGCGACCGGGCGCTCATGGCCCACGCCACCCAGGTCGACCCCGATGGCACGTGGTTCAAGATGCCCCTGCAGATGCAGAAGGACATCTGGCCGACAGAGGACTTCGAGGCGGCCCTGTCCTATGTGCCGGTCGAGGTGGTGGAGTCCGACCTCTTTGCCGGCCTGGGCACACCCCAGCGGGCCAGCGAGCTGGCGACATCAGGCGACCAACACATCGTGTATGACGGACGGAAAGAGGCCTGATGGATCCCGAGAGTGTTGCCGTCACCGCAGGGCTGGGGGGCTTTCTGTCCTTCTTCCTGCTCGCCGTGGCGCTGTATTTCCTGATGAGGAACATGAACGCCCGCATGCGCCGGATGGCCTACCGCGAGGAGCTGGAAGCCAAGGCTGCCGAGGCTGGTCCAGGCTCAGATCGCACCGATTCCTCCGGTCCGGACTCTGGTCCGGCAACTGGCCCCGACGTAGTCTGATCGGACGGTGCGGGACTGCCGTGCCGGCATACTCGAGCTGACGGAGGTAGCGCAATGAGCGGCCGCGTAGTGCATTTCGAGATCCCCTTCGACGATGGCGATCGAGCACGGAACTTCTACCAAGCCGCGTTCGGCTGGGATATCACGCATGTCCCCGACATGGACTACACCATGGTTTCCACGGGCCCGACCTCGCAGGAGCAGGGACCGACAGAGCCCGGCTACATCGGTGGCGGGATGCTGCAGCGGGTCGACTTTGCCCAGGGACCGATCATCACCGTTGACGTGGACGACATCGACGCCGCGCTGGCGAAGGTCGAGGAGCTGGGTGGCACAACGGTGCGGCCGAAGCTGGCGGTCGGGCAGATGGGGTTCGCCGCCTACTTCAACGACTCCGAGGGCAATCTGATGGGTCTCTGGCAGACCGCTCCGACCAGCGGCTGATCGGCCGATCTTCGGATCGGCTGATACTCAGGGTTGGCTCAGACAACATGCCCGGACGCGTAGACCGCCATCGACACCGCGATGTAGTGCACGACGAACGCGGCGACGGTGAGCACGTGGAAGATCTCATGGAAGCCGAACCAGCGCGGTGAGGGGTTCGGCCGCTTGATGCCATAGACCACGGCGCCGAGCGTGTAGAGCAGGCCCCCGATGGCGATCAGGACGACGACGGCGGCGCCGCCCGCTTCGTACAGGGGCTTGAGGTAGAAGACGGCGACCCAGCCAAGTGCGACGTAGATGGGCGTGTACAGCCAGCGTGGCGCGCCGACCCAGAAGACCCGGAACAGCACCCCGCCGATCGCACCGATCCACGCAATGAGAAGAAGGCTGCGGGTCTGGTTCGGCGGCAGGAGCAGCAGCGCGAAGGGAGTGTACGTACCGGCGATGATCAGGAAGATGTTGGAGTGGTCCATGCGCTTGAGCAAGCCCCGGACCGACTCGGACCAGTTGCCACGGTGATAGACCGCTGACGTGCCGAAGAGCAAGGCAGCTGTCGTGGCGAAGATGATGGCACCGATGCGGGACCTGCCGTTGGGGGCGAGGGCCACGAGGACTATTCCTGCGGCCAGAACCAGCGGGAAGGTTCCTGCGTGGATCCAGCCACGCAACAGGGGCTTGACGGCCGCAACGGCCGCCTCCAAGGGATTGCGGTCCGTCTGGGAGGGTGTCGAGCTCATGGGACAACGATAACCTACGGAACCGTAAGTTACTTAACCGTAACTTGCTGGGTCGCTGGCCTTGGTCCGCGGGAACTACAGGAGCGCGGAGTATCTTTGGTCTTGGTCAAGAGATCAAGGAGGCCTGCCGTGGGGCTGCGTGACCTGCTGTACCGCGCGTACGAGCGTCGACTTGCCGCCGGCCTCCCGCCGCAGAGCGTGCCGCGTCACATCGGTGTCATGCTCGACGGAAACCGCAGATGGGCCAAGGCCAACGGCGCAAACACCGCTCAGGGGCACCAGGCGGGCGCTGACAACATCTCGCCGTTTCTTGGCTGGTGCCAGGATGTCGGCGTCGAGGTGGTCACGCTCTGGTTGCTCTCGACAGACAACCTCAACCGCCCCGCCAAGGAGCTCGAGCCGCTCCTGTCGATCATCGAGAATGTCGTCGCTGACCTGGCTGACTCCGGCCGGTGGCGACTGAATCCCGTGGGTGCGCTTGACCTTCTGCCTGCAGAGACGGCCAGGCGCCTCAAGGAGGCGGCCGACGCGACGCGAGACGTCCACGCCATGATCGTCAACATCGCAGTCGGCTACGGCGGACGCCGAGAGATCGCCGACGCCGTCCGGGCGATGTTGCAGGAGCACGCGGCCAAGGGCACCTCGATCGAGGAGCTTGCCGAGATCTTCGACGTCGGGCAGATCGCCGACCATCTGTACACGAAGGGGCAGCCCGACCCCGACCTGGTGATTCGCACCTCGGGGGAGCAGCGTCTGGGCGGCTTCCTGCTCTGGCAGAGCGCCCACAGCGAGTTCTACTTCTGCGAGGCCTACTGGCCGGATTTCCGTCGGGTGGACTTTCTCCGCGCTCTACGTGCCTATGCGGGGCGCGAGAGACGTTACGGCTCATAGCTGGTTGCGAGGCGGGCTGTTGCACGGGCCGGGACGGCCGTGGGTACAACGTTGGAGCGACCGCGTCCGAACATCGTGCGTGTCGCCACAGAGGTGCGCCACGCCGGCGTCCCTCTGGCCTAACGTCAGCACTGACACACGGCACCCGTCGTGTGTTCGGGAGGCCCACAACATGGAGCGACTTCAGCTCCGGACGGAGGGCCGGTATCGGCTCCACCGTCAGCTGGTGGCCCGGTCCCGGCACCACGTCCGCGAGTAGAGGCACAGCCGCACACGCTGTGCCGAGGGAGTTGTAATGGCCTCTGTTCGTCGTTCATCGACCAGCTCCAACGCCAGCCCCGGTGGTGCCAAGGGGGCCACGCACAGCGCCTCCTCGCGGTCTGAAGGTGGCCGCAAGACATTTGTGCTGGACACGTCTGTCCTGCTGTCCGACCCGCGGGCGATACTCCGCTTCCACGAGCACGAGGTGGTGCTGCCGGTCGTCGTGGTGACCGAGCTCGAGGCCAAGCGCAACCACCCGGAGCTCGGCTACTTCGCGCGGCAGGCGTTGAGGTTGCTCGACGACCTGCGCATCCAGGAGGGCCGCCTCGACGCGCCCGTGCCGGTCGGTGACGATGGGGGGAGCCTTCACGTCGAGCTCAACCACACCGACGCCAAGTCGCTGCCCGCGGGCTTTCGGCTCGGCGATAACGACTCCCGCATTCTGGCTGTCGCCAAGAACCTGAGCCTTGACGGTCGCGACGTCACCGTGGTCAGCAAGGACCTGCCGATGCGCGTCAAGGCCTCGGCATGTGGGCTCGAGGCCGAGGAGTACCGCGCCGAGTTCGCCGTCGACAGCGGCTGGACCGGCATGTCCGAGCTGGCCATCTCGGTCGAGGACATGGACTCCCTCTACGAGACCGGTCGCCTCGAGAACAGCGCGGCGCGCGAGCTGCCTTGTCACACAGGGCTTGTGCTGGTCTCGCCGCGTGGCGGGGGCCTTGGGCGGGTGGGCCCGGACAAGGCGGTGAAGCTGGTGCGGGGTGACCGTGATGCGTTCGGGCTGCACGGACGCAGCGCTGAGCAGCGCATCGCGTTGGACCTGCTGATGGACCCCGACGTCGGCATCATCAGCCTCGGGGGGCGGGCCGGCACCGGCAAGAGCGCGCTGGCGATGTGTGCGGGGATCGAGGCGGTCATGGAGCGTAGGCAGCACCGCAAGGTGGTCATCTTCAGGCCGTTGTATGCCGTGGGCGGCCAGGAGCTGGGTTATCTGCCCGGCAGCGAGTCCGAGAAGATGGGACCCTGGGGACAGGCGGTCTTCGACACCCTGGGCGCCCTGGTGTCCACCGAGGTTGTCGAGGAGATTCTGGACCGGGGGATGCTGGAGGTCCTGCCTCTGACCCACATTCGTGGGCGGTCGTTGCATGACTCCTTCGTCATCGTCGATGAGGCCCAGTCGCTCGAGCGCAACGTGCTGCTGACCGTGCTCTCGCGGATCGGTCAGAACTCCAGGGTGGTTCTGACCCACGACGTCGCGCAACGCGACAACTTGCGAGTCGGTCGCCATGACGGTGTCGCTGCAGTCATCGAGGCGCTCAAGGGTCACCCGCTCTTCGCCCACGTCACGTTGACCCGCAGTGAGCGCAGCCCGATCGCGGCCCTGGTGACCGACCTTCTGGAGGGTCTGGAGGCATGACGCCCTGACGTGTCCCAGGGGGCGGGACGGGTATGGGTTCACCTGATGCCCGGCTGCGGAGCGTGGTCGCCTCATCAGCGACCTCGTCATCATGCACCTGAGGCGCATGGGCCTGACGTGGCTGATGGTGTTGCGGAGGCTGGGCGCCTGACGCAGGGGATTTGGAATCCCGGGACATCTTTGGGACGGTGGGGGCGTTAAGTCTCAGTTTCATAACGCTGGTGCGGGCACATGCCTTTCGCCGGGTGGCGGTTCCTGGGCCACTCGTCGTGAGTCATCCCGGGTCTGCGGGCCATCGGATCTGATGGCCCGCCTCTTTGTGGAGGTTGGATGAGCGCGCGTTACCAGGGTCGACACCAGGGGCGGCACCGTGCCAGCTCCCCTGGCCGCGCCGGTACGCCGGGCACGTCTTTCGAGAAGCCAGCTGTCCTCTCTCACGCTCTTCGCCGTCCGCTGGCTTCGGCCGCCGCGGTTCTTGCTGTCGCAGGTGCCACTGCCGCCGGATATGCGTCCGCGGCCAGGCCTCACACGGTGGCGGCGTCGTTCACGGCCAGCCCTACGGCCGTGGCCCAGGCCGCCGAGCTCTCGAGCAACCAGATCGAAACGGACGCCGCGCTCGCCGCCGCCCGCCGCTCTGGGGTGCAGCGTGCCTCCGCCCTGACCCTGAGGCAGCAGCTGGCTGCGGATGCCAGGGCAGCAGCGCTCTCGAACGCTCGCAGGATGGCAGCAGAACGCGCCGCTCGCGACCTGGCACGCCAAGGGATCCTTGACCGGGCGCAGTCAGACCCTCGTGCCGTCGGTCGCCTCCTGGTCGGCGACCATGGCTGGGCAGACACCCAGTTCGGTTGTCTGGACCGCTTGTGGAACAAGGAGAGCCACTGGCGCTGGAACGCGTCCAACGCAAGCTCGGGCGCGTACGGCATCCCCCAGGCACTGCCCGGTTCCAAGATGGCCTCCATCGGCAGCGACTGGGACACCAACCCGGTCACCCAGATCACGTGGGGCCTTCAGTACATCTCCGCCAGGTACGGCACGCCGTGTTCGGCGTGGGGCCACTCACAGGCATCCAACTGGTACTGAGGGCTCACCCCTGAGGGGCGTGGCGAGTCATCGAGAGCACATCCAGGGCCTCGTCGAGCTGCGCCTCGGTCAGGTCGCCTGCCTCGATGTGACCACGGGCGATGACAATGTCGCGGATCGACCGTCGTTCGAGCAGGGACTGTTTGACGACCGCGGCTGCGCCTTCGTAGCCCAGGTAGCGGTTGAGCGGGGTCACGATCGCCGGCGAGCTCTGAGCCAGGTCCAGGCACCGCTGTTCGTCCGCAGTGATGCCGTCTATGCATCGGTCTGCCAAGAGGCGGGCAGCCCGAGTCAGGAACATCAACGACTCCAACAGGTTTCGCCCGATAACAGGCAGCATGACGTTGAGCTCGAAGTTGCCGCTAGCACCCGCCGTGGTGATGGTCGCGTCGTTGCCGATCACCTGTGCGCACACCATGAGCACGGCTTCCGGGATCACGGGGTTGACCTTGCCTGGCATGATGCTGGACCCCGGCTGCAGGTCGGGCAGGTGAATCTCGCCCAGCCCGGCGCGGGGACCCGAACCCATCCAGCGCAGGTCGTTGCAGATCTTGGTCAGGCTGACGGCCAGCACCTTGGCGGCACCGCTGAGAGCGACCAGCGCATCCTGGGCCGACTGAGCCTCGAAATGGTCCCCGACCTCACGGAACGTGGTGCCACTGGCCTCCCCGAGCCTGGCGATCACGCCGGAGGCAAACCCCGGTGCGGCATTGAGCCCGGTGCCGGCCGCGGTTCCGCCCAGCGGCAGCTCCGCAGCACCCTCGGCCGCCAGGAGCAGTCTCTCGCCGGCCAGCTCGATCTGGCGCCGATAGCCGCCGAACTCCTGGCCGAGGGTAACGGGCACGGCATCCATCAGGTGGGTTCGTCCGGCCTTGACGACGTCGGCGAAAGCACTCTGGCGACCCTCCAGGGCCGTGGACAAGTGGTGCAGCGCGGGTAGGAGCAGGTTGCGCGTCGTGATCACGGCGGCGACCCGGATGGCGGTCGGGAACGTGTCGTTGCTGGACTGCCCGGCGTTGACATGGTCGTTGGGGTGGACCTGCAGACCGGTGGCGAGGTGGGCGATCCGCGCCACGACCTCGTTCACGTTCATGTTGGTGGAGGTGCCGGAGCCGGTCTGGAAGATGTCCACGGGGAACTGGTCGTCGTGCAGGCCGCCTGCAACGTCATCCGCCGCCATGATGATGGCCCGGGCGATCGCGGGATCCAGTGCTGAAAGGTCTGCGTTCACCCAGGCGGCAGCGGACTTGATCTGCGCCAGGGCGTGGATGATCGGCAACGGCATGGTCAGCCCGGATATGGGGAAGTTCTGGACCGCCCGGGCCGTCTGGGCACCCCAGAGGGCGTCGGCCGGCACCTCGATATCGCCCATCGAGTCATGCTCGATCCGACTGGGTCCGTGGCGATCACTCATGGCACCATCATGGCTCAGAGCTTGCGCAGCCGGACCCTGCGGACGCTGTGGTCAGCACCCTTGGTCAACACCAGGTTGGCCCGGCCCCGGGTGGTCAGGACGTTCTCGACCAGGTTCCGCTCGTTGGTCGAGCTCCAGATGCCCAGGGCGGTATCGCGGGCCTGCTCGTCGCTCAGCTCCGCGTAGCGGTGGAAGTAGGAGCTCGGGTCGGCGAACGCGGTCTCGCGCAGCCGCAGGAACCGGTCGACATACCAGCGCTTGATGTCATCAACCCTGGCGTCGACGTAGACGGAGAAGTCGAAGAAGTCGCTGACCGCCAGGCCGGTGCGTCCGTTGGTCAGCACCCTGGGGGGCTGCAGGACGTTGAGTCCTTCGACGATGAGCACGTCCGGGCGGCGAACGACGATCCGCTCGCCGGGGACGATGTCGTACGTCAGGTGTGAGTAGACGGGCGCGCTGACCTCGTCACTGCCGGCCTTGACCTCGGCGACGAACCGAAGAAGGCCCCGTCGATCGTATGACTCGGGAAAACCTTTGCGTTCCAACACTCCTCGGCGTTCGAGTTCCGCGTTGGGGTACAGGAAGCCATCAGTGGTCAGGAGCTCAACCCGAGGCGTTCCGGGCCACCGTGCCAGCAGCTCACGCAGGATTCGGGCGGTGGTCGACTTGCCCACGGCCACGGAACCGGCCACGCCGATGACGAAGGGGGTGCGCTCAGGGCGCTCGCCCAGGAAGTCCGTCGTGATGCGGTGCAGACCCGCGGTGGCACCGACATAGAAGTTGAGCAGGCGCGAAAGTGGCAGGTAGACCTGTTCGACCTCGGCGAGATCCAGGCGCTCACCCAGGCCCTGCAGCCGCGTCACGTCGGCCTGGGTCAGGCTCATGGGGTGGTGGTCGCGCAGCCGGGCCCACGCCGCACGGTCCAGCTCGACGTACGGCGACGGCAGGGCATGGCCATTGGGCGGTCGCACGCGGCCCATTGTTGCGGACGGACACATGGCGCGTGGACCGGGACACCTCCCGTTAGGCTGGCCGGCATGTGCGGAATCGTCGGATACGTGGGCCCCAACGTCGATGGCCGGGCCCTCGAGGTCGTCATGGCGGGCCTGTCCAGGCTCGAGTACCGCGGCTACGACTCGGCCGGGGTAGCCCTCCTGGCCGGGCACCAGGTCGTGATCGCCAAGCGCGCCGGGAAGCTGGCCAACCTGACGAGCGCTCTGGCCCAGGAGCCGTTGCCCGGGTCGACCACCGGCATCGGGCACACCCGTTGGGCCACCCACGGAGGCCCCACCAACCTGAATGCGCATCCCCACCGAGGTGGCGAGGACGGCAAGCTGGCGCTCATCCACAACGGCATCATCGAGAACTTCCACTCACTGAGGGCCGGGCTGCTCAGTGAGGGCGTGGAGTTCCTCAGCGAGACCGATACGGAGGTCGTCGCGCAGCTGCTGGCACGTTCCTATGACGTCACCGGTGACCTCACCGAGGCGATGCGTCAGGTCGTGGCCGGTCTCGAGGGCGCTTTCACGCTGCTCGCCGTCCACGCGGACCAGCCGGGGGTCGTCGTCGGCGCCCGGCGCAACAGCCCGCTGGTCGTGGGTCTGGGCGACGGCGAGAACTTCCTGGGCTCCGATGTCGCGGCCTTCATCGGCTACACCCGCGAGGCGGTCGAGCTCGCCCAGGATCAGATCGTCACGATAACGACCGACGGTGCGGTCGTCATCAACTTCGACGGGACTCCGGCACAGGGCAAGCCGTACCACGTCAGCTGGGACGCCGCCGCCGCGGAGAAGGGCGGCTTCCCGAACTTCATGACCAAGGAGATCCACGACCAGCCGGTCGCGGTGGCTGACACCCTGCTGGGGCGCACGGACGAGGCCGGCCGTCTCGTGCTGGACGAGCTGCGCATGGACGAGGCCGAGCTGCGTGCCGTCGACAAGATCGTGTTCATCGCGTGTGGCACCGCGGCCTACGCCGGCATGGTCGCCAAGTATGCCCTGGAGCACTGGACCCGCATCCCTTGCGAGGTCGAGCTGGCCCACGAGTTCCGTTACCGCGACCCGGTGGTCAACGAGCGCACCCTCGTCGTCGCGATATCGCAGTCCGGCGAGACGATGGACACGCTGATGGCCGTCAAGCACGCCCGTCAGCTTGGCGCTCGCGTCATCTGCATCTGCAACACCCACGGCTCGACCATCCCGCGCGAGTCGGATGCCGTGCTCTACACCCACGCGGGCCCCGAGATTGCCGTTGCCTCGACCAAGGCGTTCCTCGCCCAGATCACCGCCTGCTACATCCTGGGGCTCTATCTCGCTCAGCTGCGCGGCGGCACCTATGCCGACGAGGCGCAAGCCGTGATGAAGGACCTGAAGGAGATGCCGGCCAAGATCCAAACGGTCCTGGACGGGCAGGGCCGGGTTCGCGAGATCGCCCGCTTCATGGCCGACACCCGCTCGGTGCTGTTCCTTGGCCGTCACGTGGGCTATCCGGTGGCTCTCGAGGGTGCGCTCAAGCTCAAGGAGCTGGCCTACATCCACGCGGAGGGTTTCGCCGCCGGTGAGCTCAAGCACGGCCCCATCGCCCTCATCGAGCCAGGGCAGCCCGTCTTCGTCATCGTGCCCTCACCCAGCAGCGAACACGGCCTGCACGGCAAGGTCGTCTCCAACATCCAGGAGGTCCGCGCCCGCGGAGCTCGCACGATCGTGATCGCGGAGGAAGGTGACGAGGACGTGGTCCCGTTCGCCGACGTGATCATCCGCGTCCCTGCCACCCCGCCCCTGTTGGCGCCCCTGGTGACAACCGTCCCCTTGCAGGTGTTTGCGTGCGAGCTGGCCTCGGCCAAGGGCCTGAACGTCGACCAGCCGCGCAACCTAGCCAAGTCCGTCACGGTCGAATGACGACGGCGGATCGAATGACGAAGGCGTTGTCATGATCATCGGGGTCGGGATCGATGTCGTCGACGTTGCGCGCTTCGGTCAGACCCTTGAGCGCACGCCGCGCCTGCTCGAGCGGCTGTTCACCGAGGGCGAGCGTTCGCTGGGGCTCAACTCTCTCGCGGCCAGGTTCGCGGCGAAGGAGGCTTTGGCCAAGGCGTTGGGTGCGCCAGTGGGTCTGTGCTGGACCGACGCCAACGTCCACAGTGGCGACGACGGACGGCCGAACCTCAGTATCCGGGGCACCGTCCAGGCGCGAGCGACAGCTTTGGGCGTGCAGGACCTGCACGTCTCCCTCTCCCACGACGCCGGGATCGCCTCGGCCGTCGTGATCGCCGAGGGCGAAGCGTTGGGACCACGATGATCCGCGCGTATTCCGTGTCCTCCGTCCGCGCCGCCGAGGCGGCTGCGATGGCGGGACTGTCCGAGGGCGAGCTGATGTCTCGGGCGGCCGCGGGCCTGGCCGAGGTCGCGGCCGCGCGACTGGGTGGTCCCGGTGGGCGACAGGTCGTTGCCATCGTCGGCGCCGGCAACAACGGGGGAGATGCCCTCTATGCCGCAGCCTTGCTCGCGAAGGACGGTGCCACTGT
>DASVHT010000184.1:0-12774 GCA_036382455.1 Dermatophilaceae bacterium | reverse complement strand
GCTCTTCGTCATCGGTTCCGTTGAGTCGAGATCCCACGGATGGGATCGTCCGCAACGCGGTCAATCGGTAACAGGACCACCGGAAGCAGCAGTGACGCAGTCCGGAACGCCCGCCCTGTCGCAGGCCGGGCTCTGCCGGGTGCTCGATGCCTACCTGCGCCGTCACGTGGCGCGACCAGCCGAGACAGTCGGCACCCGAGGAAACGCTCACCTGCTCGGCCGATCCCGATCCGCCATCATCGCGAAGATCCGAAAGGGGGCAGATACCTCAACCTGGGGTGGTTGACGGTACCTTGTCGACGTCTCAAACCTGCCAGGTCAGCACAACGTTCGACCGGCCGACCCGCTCAACCCAAGACGGTTGCCACGCGTGAGTCGCACTCACGGCGTTGCAGCGGATCTGATGGCAGAGAAACGCGGCCAACTGGATCGCGACTTTGACGCCGGGTTGAATCCCTTTGCTCCGCAACGGCCGCGTTTCTCGCCCACGTGTTGCGCATCATCCACGCGGCCGCCTCGCACCCCGCCAGAGTCTGACCACTGAGCGACGTCGACCGGCCATCGGCGATCGCGCGGTACTCCACCAGGGCGCTCGACACGTTGGGGCGACGTCCGGCGCTGCCCACCGATGTTGACTACGGCAAGCTTCGCTCCCCCACCGAACCCGGTTTCGCCGAACGAGAGGCTCGAGTCCAGTCTTGGCGCGTGGGTTACCGCGCGACGCGCCGAGCTGAGCCGGCAGTCTCGAGAACAGAAGTGATCCGCGGTGTCATGAACCAAGACATCCATCTGTACGCCGTGCCCGCCCGCCTCCTCGAAGAGGCCGCACTCGCGGGTGGAACTGGACCATGACACCGCGCCTGCATGCGTCTCACTTCATACGCCGATAGAAGGGACGAGCCGGGCGCGCCGGCCCTGAGCGCGGTGACGACAGCTATGACCCCATGGCACGAATACGTCGCAACCGCAAGAGAACTGGCGCGTGGCAGTGACCGAAGTGACACATGACAGACTGCATGAGCGGGGCGAGATCACCGATAGCCTCGACCTTGGGCAGGCTCTGGCGGACCTTCGGTACACCGCCTGCAATGTCCATGAGTTCCCTGACCCGTTGCTCCGGTCTGGGTCGCTGTTCGCGCCGGCCAGCACACTGACGCCGTCGGTCAAGCATCTGCATCAGCGTGCCGCCGGCAACGTACTTCTCTGTGCTCCCAGACGAGTTGCCAGCTCGCGAGCGCGGGCCAGCCCGAATCTTGGCAGGACCTCCCCGCGCCGACTATGGTGCCCCGCCCAACTCGTAGCCATTGAGCAGGGAACACACGAAGGCGAACACTCAGCCGTTGAACAGCCTGGGAGGAACGATGACGACACCAGCAGGCGAGCACCTCGACCTGAGCATCGAAGCGGCCGCCGAACGGCCGTGCGTTGGCCGGACGTTGATGTGCGATCCGCGCGTACGCGGAGCAGTTTCTGCTCGACCATCCCCACCAGGACCCACAACCTGCGCACCGTTGCGCCGACGCCTGACCAAGTTTGCCGGCACGAGCCAAGACACTGCCGTCACGCCTCTGGCGACGCGTCCATGCCTCGGCTCACGGCAGATTGCCGGGGCACGCTGTCGCCAGTTCGGACAGGTTGAGGGACCAGCGCAGGAGTCCGCGGACGCTCCGGTGCCCATCAGTCGCCACTTTCATTGCTTACTTGCGTGACAGGCCAACCAGACAGGCCTGATGACGGGAGCACCGCCCAACGCCCACAGTTCCCGAAATGGAGACGACGTGATGGATGAGTGCCAGGCCCTTGTGCTCTCCCTCTTGACTGAGCGCTTCACCCGGCGGAGGCCGCGCTCGTCGAACGGCGACCCCGTGGAGCACTTCGGACGCCCGCCGGCCCACACGCAGTCACCCTCGAATTCGGTGACCGCGTGCGTCAGAGCCCCAGCTTCACCCTTGCGCAAAAAACCCAGAAGCGCAGAGAGACCGATGACCAACGCCAGTCTTCGGACACGCGGGCGCGGGCCCTGGTGAAGGCGCCCCCCAGCACACAAACGGTGCCGATCACCTCGACGGGGCGCCTACCGGCAAGAGTCACTTGCACCGGTCGCTTGCAGCGAGGTCGGCGGCAGTGATGATGAACGAATCAACTTCCAAGGTGACCGAGCTGCGGCCCCTACTTTGTGTGGACGAGGTGGCCATGATCCTCGGCGTCCCCAAGGCCACTTTGTACCGATGGCATTCCGTCAGCACTCCAAGCACACAGGTGGGACCGCGGGCTTTTCGGGTGGGCCGATACCTCCGATACTCGTTGGAGGACCTACGGGCATACATCAACGAGTTGCGAGGCAGCGCCTCCTGACCGACGGAGGAAACCGTGAGTGTTTCGAAGCGGGGCAACGTCTATCGAGCGCGGGTGTACCTGCCCAATGGGAAACAGCGATCCAAGACGTGCCAGCTCAAGTCCCAGGCGAAACAGTGGGAAGCTGACCAGATGGCGGCACTCGCCACGGGTAGCTTCGTCGATCCCAAGGCCGGCCGCGCAACGTTCACGAACTACTACCAGGACTGGGCGAAGCGTCAGGTGTGGGAGTCCAACACGGTCAGGGCGATGAACCTGGCGGCGAGATCGGTTCCGTTTGCCAACCTTCCATTGGGCCGCATCAGGCGATCGAATATCGAGCAGTGGGTCAAGTCGATGGTTGTCGCCAACCTCGCCGCCGGGACGATCAAGACCCGGTTCAACAACGTGCGCTCGGTGTTTCGCGCCGCCGTCCGGGACCGGCTGATCCCCCGCGACCCATCAGAGGGTGTCGCCATCCCACGCCAACGGCGGCGCGAGGCCGCCATGCGGCTGCCGACACACGAACAGGTCGGCGCGCTACTGCAGGCGGCAGACCCTTCATTCAAGACGTTTATCGCTCTCGCTGCGTTCGCCGGCCTCCGTCTCGGCGAGGCCGCAGCCATCCAGGTCGGCGACATCGACTTCCTCCGCAAGAAGCTGGCCGTGGTGCGACAGGTCCAGCGAGCCAACCAGGGCAGCGTCGAGCTGAGGCCTCCTAAGTGCGGCAGCGAGCGAACCGTCTTCCTCGCACCTGAGCTGGTCGAGTTGCTTGCCAGCCACATCGCCTGCAATGGCGTTGAGCCCGAGCCCACGTCGTGGATCTTCCGCGGCGACGGGGAAGATCCGCCACACCAGAACACGATTGGCCACCGCTGGCGCAGGACGCTCAAACGAGCCGGTGTCAGCGGAGTCAGGCTCCACGACCTTCGGCACTACTTTGCCTCAGGACTGATCGCCGCCGGATGCGATGTCGTCACCGTCCAGCGCGCCCTGGGCCATGCCCGAGCGACCACGACGCTGGACACCTACAGCCATCTGTGGCCCAGCGCCGAGGACCGAACACGCGATGCCGCGGCCAGTCTCATGTTGGAATCGGCGGGCCAATACCGGGCCACACCGGGTACTGCAAGCCTCTGACCTGCGGAAATATGCTCGATCACACGTTGAAGCGGAACTCGACCACGTCGCCGTCGGCCATGACGTAGTCCTTTCCTTCCATTCGGACTCTGCCGGCCGCCTTGGCCGCAGCCATGGATCCCGCCGCGATGAGGTCATCAAAGGAGACGATCTCGGCCTTGATGAAGCCGCGCTGGAAGTCGGTGTGGATCACGCCGGCCGCCTGGGGGGCCGTCCAGCCCTGATGAATCGTCCAGGCACGAGTCTCCTTGTATCCGGCGGTCAGGAAGGTCTGCAAGCCAAGAGTCGAAAAACCCACTCGCGCAAGCTGATTCATGCCAGGCTCGTCAACGCCGACCGACGCCAGGAGCTCGACGGCATCCTCGGGGTCGAGCTCGGCAAGGTCCATCTCGAGCTTGGCGTCGAGATAGATCGCGTCGGCGGGTGCGACCAGTGCGGCCAGCGTCGACTTGAGCGAGTCATCGGTCAGCTGGTCCTCGTCGAGGTTGAACACATACAGGAACGGCTTGGTCGTGAGCAGGGACAGCTCGCGGATCGCGTCGAGATCCACGCCGGCAGCCGCGCCCGCGGCATACAGGGTGTCTCCGGCCTCGAGCACCTTCTGGGCGGCAAGAGCATTGTCCAGCGCGGCTTTCTTGGCCTTGTTGACCCGAGCGTCCTTCTCCATCCGCGGCACGGCCTTCTCGAGGGTCTGCAGGTCGGCAAGGATGAGCTCGGTGTTGATCGTCTCGATGTCACCACGGGGACTGACCTCGCCGTTCACGTGCACGACGTCATCGTCCTTGAACGCACGGATCACCTGGCAGATCGCGTCTGCCTCGCGGATGTTGGCGAGGAACTTGTTGCCCAGACCCTCACCCTCGGACGCACCACGAACGATGCCGGCGATGTCCACGAACGACACCGTCGCCGGCACCAGACGTTGGCTGTCGAACAGCTTGACCAACACCTCGAGCCGCGGATCGGGCAGCGCCACGACGCCGATGTTTGGCTCGATCGTTGCGAACGGGTAGTTCGCGGCGAGCACGTTGTTCTTGGTCAGCGCGTTGAAAAGAGTGCTCTTGCCGACGTTGGGCAGGCCGACGATGCCAATAGTGAGTGCCACAAGGACAGGAGTTTAGTGGCCATCGAGGCTGTATGCCGCCACGAGGGATCGGGGCGGCCAATCGGTTGGCACGGAATACGTGTCAAAGACATGGGTTGCTCCCGTCTCAAAGACATGGAGTCGCTCCCCCAGACCTGTCGTGGGAGCGCTTGCCGTCGTGTCGCACAACGACTGTCAGTGCCATCTGGCACGGTGTGCCATATGGAGATCCTGATTGGTGCACTGGTGGGGCTGCTGGTCGGCGCGATGGGCGCGGGTGGCGTGGCGAGAGTCCTGTTCGCCGGACGCTCGGCGGCGCTGTCAACCGAGCGGGACCTGTTGCGTGAACGGGTCATCGACCTCGAGGCAGCGGTCTCCGACGACGCACAGACAGCGACGATCCTGGCTCCGCTTCGAGACGCGCTGGTTCGCGTCGAGCGGCAGGTGGGCACCCTCGAGCGCGACCGCCAGGCTCAGTTCGGCGAGCTCGGGGAGCGCCTCGGTCACGTCACCTCCACCACGAACGCCCTCCGCGATGCCACCGCCACCCTGGCGGGGTCGCTCAACGCCTCCACCATCCGCGGGACGTGGGGTGAGGTGCAGCTGCGGAGGGTCCTCGAGCACTCGGGCATGCTTGCCCGCTGCGACTTCGACGAGCAGGTGAGCGCGATCAGCGGCCACGACCGAGGGGTGCGTCCCGACGTGCTCGTGCAGCTCCCCGGCGACAAGATCCTTGTCATCGACTCCAAGGTCCCGATGACGGCCTTCCTCGGGGCACAAGCCGATTCGCTCGACCCGCTCGAACGTGCCCGCCTGCTGAGCGCCCACGCAACCTCGCTGAGGCGGCACGTGGAGTCACTGGCGGCCAAGGCCTACTGGTCCGCATTCACGACGACCCCCGAGATGGTCATCTGCTTCGTTCCCGGCGACGCAATCCTGGCTTCGGCCCTCGGTGCCGACCCGACGATCTACGAGTACGCCATGAGCAAGAAGGTGGTCCTGGCTTCTCCGGGCACGTTGCTGGCCCTTTTGCGCACGGTCGCGTTCACGTGGCAGCAGGACGCACTCACGGCCAATGCACAAGCCCTGCTCAAGCTTGGGAACGAGCTGTATTCGCGGCTCGGCACCCTGGGCTCGCACGCCACCAAGATGGGAGCCTCGTTGCAGAAGTCCGTCGAGAGCTATAACGCACTCGTGGGCGCCCTGGAGTCTCGAGTGATGGTCACCGCCCGCAAGATGCATGAGCTCGGCCTGGCGGATGCGCCACTGCCAGCGACCCAGCCGGTCGAGACCGCTCCCCGGCCCTTGACGGCCGCCGAGCTGGTCGTCGTGGATTCTGACATCGTGGATTCTGACATCGTGGAATCAGACGTCCTGGAAACAGATGTGGCTCGGCCCGAGCTGGACCTGGGCCAGGTACGTGAGCTTGGAGGGGTCCGCCGCGGCGCGACCCGCCCCCGATCCGCCTGAGGGCTGGCTGGGATGCAGTCCCTCACAGCGGAGTCTTCCAGCTGGCGTCATGCGGCTTGGATGGCTTCTCCAACGGCGCATCCTCGACCGGCCGAGGATGCGAGAACTGGCCAACGCCGGCTGCTCAGTGCAGGGAGCCCGAGTCGTGGCGCAGCGTGGTGGCCTCGAAACCGGATCTGGCCTTGAGGTCGCTACGTAGCTCATGCGGTAGGGAGAACAACACGCTCTCCTCGGCTGCAACAACCGGCTGGACGTCCTCATAGCCGCGCTCTGCCAGGAAGGCGAGGACGCCGCGTACCAGCACCTCTGGCACGCTCGCGCCACTGGTGACACCGACCGTGCCAACCCCGTCGAGCCACACGGGATCGATCTCATCGGCATAGTCCACCAGGTGGCCCGCGCCGGCACCATGCTCCAGGGCAACCTCGACCAGTCGCACCGAGTTCGAGGAGTTGCGCGATCCCACGACAATCATCAGATCGGTCTCCGGCGCCATCTGCCTGACCGCCAGCTGGCGGTTCTGGGTGGCATAACAGATGTCGTCGCTGGGCGGGTCCTGCAGCTGAGGGAACTTCTCGCGCAACCGGTTCACCGTGTCCATGGTCTCGTCCACCGACAGCGTGGTCTGTGACAGCCAGATGACCTTGGACGGATCACGGACCGTCACGTTGGCGACATCATCAGGTCCGTCAACGAGCGTCACGTGGTCCGGAGCCTCCCCTGCGGTCCCGACGACCTCCTCATGACCCTCGTGACCGATGAGCAGGATGTCGTAGCCCTCGTCGGCGAAACGCACGGCCTCATGGTGGACCTTGGTCACCAACGGGCAGGTTGCGTCGATCGTCTTCAGGGACAGCGCCCGAGCCTCGTCGTGCACGACGGGCGCGACGCCGTGCGCGGAGAAGATCACCGTCGCACCCTCTGGCACCTCCTGCGTCTCATCGACGAAGATGGCGCCACGCTTCTGCAGGGTGGAGACGACGTGCTTGTTGTGGACAATCTCCTTGCGGACGTAGACCGGCGGCCCGTAGAGCTCGAGGGCCTCCTCGACCGTCACCACTGCCCGGTCAACGCCCGCGCAGTACCCACGCGGAGCAGCCAGCAACACTCGTTTCGTCGTCACGCTCACCCGACCATCGTAGGTTGTGCAGGCGCTCTGACCGATTCGCCGCACTTCGCGGAGAGGGTCACGGTCACGCCCAACAGGCCCAGGACTACCCCGCGCGTAACGGGCGAGGCGGTGAGCGCAAGAGATCGCGCACACCTAAAGTGAACGCCGTGACCAGCCCCAAACCCCTCCCCGAGCGTGCCTCGGACACCACAGCGGAGGACCCCTGGCCGGTACGGCTGCTCAGCATGAAGATCGCGGACTATGTCGACAAGATGTCGGTTCTGTGGGTCGAAGGTCAGGTGCTCCAGGTCAGCCGGCGCCCGGGGCAGGCCACCGCCTACCTCACGCTGCGGGACGTCGACGTCGACATGTCGCTCAGCGTCACGGTCCGCACCACGACGTTGGACGCCATGGCCGTGGCGTTGGCCGAGGGCGCCAGGGTCGTGGTCCAGGCGAAGCCGGCGTTCTGGACCAAACGCGGCACCCTGCATCTGGACGCTCGTCAGGTACGCCCGGTTGGGGTCGGCGAGCTGCTCGCCAGGCTCGAGCACCTCAAGCGCGTCCTAGCCTCCGAAGGGCTGTTCGACCATGACCGCAAACGCCCACTGCCCTTCCTGCCCCGCAAGATCGGGCTCATCTGCGGCCGGGCCAGCGCCGCCGAGAAGGACGTCGTCGAGAATGCCCGAAGGCGTTGGCCGGCAGTCCAGTTCGAGATCAGAGCGGTCTCGGTCCAAGGACCAAACACGGTGCCCGAGGTCAGCGCTGCCCTGCGTGAGCTCGACACCGATCGCAGCGTTGATGTCATCGTGATCACCCGCGGCGGCGGCTCCTTCGAGGACCTGCTCCCCTTCAGCAACGAGGCCCTGGTCCGAGCGGTCGCCGAAGCCGTTACCCCGGTCGTCAGCGCCATCGGCCACGACATCGACACACCACTGCTCGACTTCGTCGCCGACCTGCGCGCCTCGACCCCGACGGACGCCGCCAAGCTGATCGTCCCCGATGTCAGTGAGCAACGGGCCGCGATCGAGCAGACGCGCCAACGGGTATGGCGCGCGCTCACCTCGCGGTTGCAGAGCGAACGTCGTCTTCTGGTCTCCCTGCGGTCGCGGCCGGTCATGGCCGATCCGCGGGCCATGATCACCGTCCGACGCCAGGAGCTGGACGCACTTACCGACCGGGCTGGGCAGCGTGTGCGGGCGGACCTGCGTCGCGCTGGTGACCAGGTCACCCACCTGCGCGCACAAGTTCGGGCGCTGTCGCCGCTGTCCACGCTCGAGCGCGGCTACGCGGTCGTTCAGCATGCCGACGGCCGGATCGTGATGGATCGCGCGGAGGTCGACGCCGACGAGCTCCTGCGGGTGCGGGTGGCAAGGGGCGACTTCGGAGTCCGCCCCGTCACCGAAGCGCCGTAGGGTGATGGCGTGGCAGCCAAGAACACCGGGACTCCGCTCCCCAAGACAGCCGACTTCCCGGACATCACGGACCTGACCTATGAGCAGGCTCGCGACGAGCTGATCTCGATCGTCGCCCAGCTCGAAGGAGGCCAGATCGGGCTCGAGAACAGCATGACCCTCTGGCAACGGGGAGAGGCGCTGGCGGACCATTGCCGCACGTGGTTGGACGGGGCCGAGGCCAAGCTGACCACCCAGGGCTGATCCGGCGTTCTCAACCCGCCGGCACAGGCTGAAGGGTCCCGGCGAACTGCGCGAGCTGGGCGTACGACGCCGTCCCGCTCAGGACCGTGATGAGCCCACCTGGTCCGGCGCCCCTCGACACGAGGCTGCGCTGGACGCTCTCGCTGGAGCTGAGCTTCTGCCACACGGTTCCTGCGGCGGACAATGAGCCGTCTGCGTGACCGTTTGACGTCTGCGTCGAGACCCACCGGTCGGTGGCGCCGGCCACACTGGTCTGCTCGATCGAGACGTAGCTGCCGTCGGGCGAGAGGTAGCCCACATGCCACGTCCTGAGCCCGTCACCTGCTGGTGCGAAGCGCACGCTGGTGGCCTTCCACCCAGCCGGCAGCTGCGGCTGAGAGATGCCCCACGAGGTCTCTTGGCGCACCTGTCTGGCCACAGAGCTGACATCGACCGCTGGCTGGCTGATCTCACGGACCCGCGGCACCATCGCCGTCCAGGCAAGGACCGCCGCCAGGATCAGGACCATCGAGATGACCAGGCTGCGCAGGGTGCCCATGCCCCGCCTCGGCGCGGCCGGCTGCACGGCCGGGTCTGGCATGGCGTCCGGGTCACGTGTCACACTCACGCTCCAATGGTGGCCGACCGACCACCGATACGACGAACTGACCCTCGTGCCATGACGTCAGCGCGACCCATCGTGGCTCCGATACAGTCATCTCGCAGCCCACACCTGACCCGGAGGACGCCCCACATGTCCGACGAGAACCTCCCCGGACGGCTGACATGAGCGGTCAGACGCTCGTGGTCGGCGAGTCATTGATCGATGTCGTCCGGAGCCCCGACGGCTCTACGCGAGAGCACGTCGGCGGCAGCCCGGCCAACGTGGCCGTCGGTCTCGCCCGGCTGAGTCACGAGATCGCTTTCGCCACGATGGTCGGCGACGATGAACGAGGCGCCCGGATCGCGAGTCACCTTGCAAGAGAAGGGATCTCGCTGACCCAAGGCAACCCCAATCGCATCGGGCAGCGAACGTCTGTTGCCACATCGACCCTTGACGCGACTGGCGCAGCGACATACTCCTTTGACCTGTCCTGGGAGCTGCCGGAGCTGGAGCCCCTTCAAGGCGTGGCCCACGTTCACACCGGTTCCATCGCCGCAACTCTCGAGCCCGGCGCATCCTCGGTCCTGACCATGATCCAGAGCGCCCGCCCGAATGCCACCATCTCCTATGACCCGAACGTTCGCCCTCCCCTGATGGGTGACCCGCATGATGTGCGCGCCAAGATCGAAGCGCTCGTCGGACTCAGCGACGTCGTCAAGGCCAGCGACGAGGACATCGCGTGGCTGTACGACGGGGTCGCGCTCCCGGACATTCTTCGCCTCTGGGGTCAGCTGGGTCCCGCGTTGACGGTGGTCACGCGAGGCGAGCAGGGCGCCGTCGTCGGGCTCAGCATCACCGGCGAGCTCGCCAGCATCGACACACCCGTTGTCGAGGTCATCGATACCGTCGGCGCCGGAGACTCCTTCATGGCGGGGCTGCTCTCCGGGCTGCTGGACGCAGGGCTCCTCGGTGGCACCCAGGGTCGGGAGCGCCTGCGGTCCGCCTCGCTCGCAGACGTGCGTCCGGCCATGGACCGGGCGCTGGCGTGCGCGGCGATCACGGTCTCGCGCGCGGGCGCCAACCCGCCTCACCGTGCCGAGCTCAAGAAGGCCTGAGCCCGGGGTCAACGTCAAGGCGCAACATCTCCAGCACCCCAAACGACCGCGAGTCTTCGACCTCGGCAGGGTCGCCCATGTGCCCTCAGTCGTCCTCGCCCTCGCCTCCAAGCAGTGATCGTCCTCGATGTCCCCGTGATTCGCGCGCGGGCACCGTGTTGCTCTCGGCCACCGTTGCGTACCAGAGTGCGCTGGACTTGGGCTTGCGCACCTGGGTGTCGAAGTCCACCCGAACGATCCCGAAGCGCTGGTGGTAGCCCCAGGCCCACTCGAAGTTGTCCAGCAGCGACCATGCGAAGTAGCCGCGCACGTCCACACCCCGCGCGATCGCGGCGTGGACCGCACGTAGGTGCAGGTCGAAGAAGTCCCGGCGCTCATCGTCGGCCACGAACCCGTCAACATCCGGAGTGTCCGGGTAGGCGGCTCCGTTCTCCGTCACATAAAGAGCCACGCCGGTCGGGCCGGTGTACTCCTCGTGCAGCCGGACCAGCACGCGGGTCAGGCCCTCAGGCTGGACCTCCCAGCCCATCCCGGTGACCGGCAGGCCACGCGGGTGGCTGAACACGCCACCAGCGGCAGGGAAGGGCGACGATGTGGGCCGCCCGACGGGCGCCTCGCCGCCGGCATGGCCGGGCGCCGGTCGGGAGCTGACGGCCTGACCGTGGTAGTAGTTCACGCCCAGCGTGTCGATCTTGCTGGAGATGATCTCCAGGTCACCGTCCCTGACGTGGTCGAGCAGCCCGAACGGTGCGACGTCGGCCAGGACGTCTTCGGGGTAGCGACCGCGCAGGATCGGGTCGAGGAAGATGCGGTTGAACTGGCCGTCGATCCGGCGAGCCGCATCGACGTCACCGGGGGCGGTGGGGTCGAGCGGGTCGGGCAGGTCGATGTTCAGCGTGATCCCGAGATTCGCGTCCGGGGCGCGCGAGCGCAGCCCCTGCACCGCGAGTCCGTGGCCGAGCAGCAGGTGGTGCGCCGCGGCGAGGCCTTCCTGGGGGCTCTGGCGGCCCGGTGCGTGGATACCCGCGGTGTAGCCAAGGAAGGCCGAGCACCACGGCTCGTTGAGCGTGGTCCACACGTCAACCCGGTCGCCCAGAGCCTTGTGCATCGTGACGGCGTACTCAGCGAACAGGGAGGCCGTGTCCCGGTTGGTCCAGCCGCCCTTGTCCTCGAGTGCCTGGGGCAGATCCCAGTGGTACAGCGTCAACCAGGGGCTTATCCCTCTACCGAGCAGCTCGTCGACCAGGCGCGAGTAGTAGTCGACGCCCGCGAGATTGATGGCACCACCGTCGGGACACACTCGGGCCCAGGACGTCGAGAACCGGTAGGAGGCCAGGTTGAGGTCGGCCATCACTGCGACGTCGGCGGCGTAGCGGTGGTACTGGTCGCACGCCACCTCGCCGTCGTGACCGTCGAGGATGGCGCCCGGAAGCTTCGCGAAGGTGTCCCAGATCGAGTCGCGCCGGCCGTCCTCGTGGGCCGCGCCCTCGACCTGGTAGGCCGCCGTGGCGGCCCCCCACAGGAAACCGGGCGGGAACTGCAGGGAACCTGTGGTGGGGGTAGCCCAAGAGTTCGTGGCGATATGGTTCGTCATCCCGTGACCGCTGCTTGCACGATTTCCCATCTGCTTCCCGGCAGCGCACTCTGCAGGTGCGCGCCCCGTCTGGACCCGACAGGTCAGCCCTTGACGCTCCCGGCGAGCAGGCCACGGACGAAGTAGCGCTGCAGGCTCAGGAACACGATCAGCGGGATGACGATCGTGAGGAAGCCCGCAGGCGCCAGCAGGTCCAGGTGCGCTCCATAGCTGCCCACGAGGCTCTGCATCCGTGCGGTGACAGGCTGCATGTCGGGACTGGTCCCACCGAACGTCTTGGCGACCAGCAGGTCGTTCCACACCCAGAGGAACTGGAAGATCCCGAACGAGGCGATCGCGGGCATCGACAGCGGCAGCACGATCGACCGGAAGATCCGCAGGTGCGTGGCGCCGTCCACCCGCGCCGCCTCCATGAGCGACGACGGCAGCTGGGCGATGAAGTTGTGAATCAGGAAGATCGCCAGGGGAAGCGAGAACATCGTGTGCGTCAGCCAGATCTGGGCGATGGTGCCGTTGATTCCGGGTGACGGGAGGATCGTGATCCCAGCGATCTGGAGCCCGTGGACGTAGTACTGCTGCAGCGGCACGAGTGCCATCTGCAGCGGCACGACCTGGAGAGCGAAGATGCCGAAGAAGATCGCGTCGCTGCCCCTGAACCGCATCCACGCCAGTGCGTACCCGGCCATCG
>DASVHT010000183.1:0-2787 GCA_036382455.1 Dermatophilaceae bacterium | reverse complement strand
GGCATGCAGTTGGGTCAGGACGACCTCGACGGCCGGCTTGCCTTCACCCTCCATGATCCCCGTGGGTATGCCGCGGCCGTTGTCGACCACTTTGACCCCTCCATCGGGCTGCAGGGTGATCTCGATGTGGTCGGCATGGCCGGCCAGCGCCTCATCGACGGAGTTGTCCACGACCTCCCAGACGAGGTGGTGCAGGCCGCGCTCGCCGGTGGAGCCGATGTACATGCTGGGGCGTTTGCGGACCGCCTCGAGTCCTTCGAGGACGGTGATGGCGCTCGCGTCGTATGCCGGTCCGTCAGGTCGTGGTGCCAGGTGCCCGTTCGTGGTGGCTGCGTTCGTGGTGGCTGTGATCTCGGCGTCGGGCAGGTTCTCGGGGCTGACCTGGGACACGGTGCTCCTTTGGCTCTCAATGCGGTGGTCCAGCGGTTCGCGCGCGGCTCGGTCAGCTTCATCGCAGAAGACAGGGCTGGGTCGGGCACGGGAAGCGGCCACACCAGACGCCGTGTGATCCCGGGAGGCCTCCACGTCGTTGGATGTGGACCCGCTCCCGGCACCTCGTCTCGCAGGCCGCCGAATCGTTCTTGAGTCTACCTGTCGGCACTGACAAGACGTGCCTCAGGAGGCCCGTCAACGCCATTATCCGGTAAATAACCCGGTAGTTCGTACTCCCCCCACGCCAGTGGGCCTCTCAGCGCCCGGAGGTGGCTCTGGTGCAGCGGCCTGTTCAGCGGTCACCCGTAGGTGTCACGGGGCCCCGGCCCGGTGGACTTTCGTAGCCCTCGGGTCCACGACGGGGTGCTCGGACCCTGCACCCGCAGCTCGGTCACCGCGCCCTTCCCTGCCTCGGTCTCCAGCCGCCCCAGGATCGACGAGGACATCAGCCGGAGCTGGGTGGCCCAGGCGGTGGAGTCCGCCCGAACCGTGAGAACCCCGTCGCTGAACGTCAGTGGGATGCAGTGACCGGCAACGTCGACGCCCACGATCGCGCCCCAGCGACCCATGACCGAACCGACGGCCACGTCCACCTTCCAACCGCGATCCACGAGCAGCCGATCCATCTGGTCACCGAGCAACGCCGGGTCGCGGCCCGAGCCGGCCCGGGCGCCGTCCTGCTGACCCAGCTGGCGACGCTTGCGCATGGGCCTGCTACCCGGTCGAAGACCCTTGGCCTGGGCGGCTTCGCGTGCCCGGGCCAGCGCCGACGCTGCCGCGGTGTCGGTGGTGTCAACATCCGGCTCGCCCATCAATGGCTGATCCGTGTGATCCGCGCCGTCGCTCGCCTCATCGCTCGCCATCTCGGCCACCCCATCACCCACCACGTCGTGCGTAGCCCCTTGGCCTCCCTTTCGACCACGTCGGTCGTCAGTCGGCACGGGTCACCTGACCCGGGGTCACGCGATACGTCGTGCCGGAGTCGGCCAGAACAACAGGCACGTCATCGGGTACCGCTGCAGTGATCAGCACCTGCTCACAGTCGGCGATCAGCGTTGCCAGCCGCTCACGCCGACCGGAGTCGAGCTCGGCGAAGACGTCATCCAGGATCAGGACCGGATCCTCACCGAGGTCGTGCCGAAGGAGCTGGTATGCCGCCAGTCGCAGTCCCAGTGCAAGGGACCAGGACTCGCCGTGGCTGGCGTAGCCCTTGGCCGGCAGTGGGCCGAGCGTGAGGAGCAGGTCGTCACGATGCGGCCCGACCAGCGAGACGCCGCGCTCGATCTCATTGGTCCGCACGGCCTCGAGTGAAGCCAGGAGCTCATCGTGCAACTCGTCCATCTCCGGAACCGTGCCAGCCAGGATGGCGCCGGCCATCTCCTCCCTTAGCGATGACCTGTAGGCGATGCGCCCATCGGCCACCGTGTCGCTGACCTCGTCATACGCCTTCGTGAGATAGGGACCGAGGTCTCGGGTGAGGCGCAGCCGCGCATACAACAGCTGGGCGCCTACCCTGGCGAGCTGGCCGTTCCACACGTCCAGGGTGTGCAGCGCACTGTCGGTCGCTTCCCCATCTTTGTCCACAGACGCTGTGGACAAAGATGGGGATAAGGTTGTGGATGACCTGTGTGCACGCCGGGAATCACGTCTGAGGACGGGCGCGGCGGACTTCAAGAGGGCGTTGCGTTGCTTGAGCACCTTGTCGTAGTCAGCCCGTACCCCCGCCCACCGCGGCTGGCGCGCGACGAGGAGCTCATCCAGGAAACGGCGTCGCTCCGACGGGTCGCCCTTGACCAGCGCCATGTCCTCCGGTGCGAACAACACGGTGCGGAGGTTCCCCAGAACCTCGCGGGGGTGAGTGACCGGTGAGTGGTTGATCCGAGCCCGGTTGCGGCTCCCTGAGCGACCGTTGTTGATCTCGAGCTCGATCAGCGTCTCGCGTCCGTCACGGATCACGGCGCCGCGAATGATGGCTTGCTGCGCACCGAGTCGAACCAGGGGTGTGTCGGCTGCCACCCGGTGTGAACCGAGGGTGGCTAGATAGCCGGCGGCCTCGACCAGGTTGGTCTTGCCCTGACCATTGAGGCCGATCAGCGTTGTGACTCCGGGCGTCAGTGGCAGCTCGGCGCGTGCATAGCTACGGAAGTCGACCACCGCCAGATGTCTCAGGTGCACCGTGCCATCACCGGCCAGTCAGTGATCGGTCAGCACACCGGCCTCGCCGGCCTTGGTCACCGCGTGTCCACCGAACTGGTTGCGTAGTGCGGCAACGGCCTTCATCTGGGGGGAGTCGTCCTGGCGAGAGGAGAATCGGGCGAACAGTGCGGCTGTGATCACCGGCATCGGCACGGCGTG
>DASVHT010000182.1:0-15469 GCA_036382455.1 Dermatophilaceae bacterium | reverse complement strand
GGCGGCGGTACCGGTGCCTGACTGGACAACCGTGACCATCATCCGGGTCAGGGCGGCTGCGACGTCGGGTGAGATCGCCTGTGAGAGCTGCGTCGGCTGGCTCTGGTCGATGATGTCGAGCTGGCTGTTGAGGGTGTCCTTGATCAGGTAGGGGCTCATGACGATCCCCTTGTTGGCGATCGCGGCCCCGACCATTGCCATCTGCAGCGGCGTCACCCGGACGTCATACTGCCCGATCGCGGCCTGCGCGGTCTGCGGTGCGTTGAGCTGAGCCGGCACGATGCTCGGCGTCACCTTCATCGGCACCCGCAGGGCGTCGCCGAAGCCGAACTTGGCTGCCTGCGTCCGAAGGTCGTCGGCACCGAGCTGGAGCCCCAGCCAGCCGAACGCCGTGTTGCACGAGATCTCGAGCGCGTGCGTCAGGGAGGTCTTGTCGCCGGGACCACAGGGCCTGAGGTCGTCCGTGGGCAGGTTGACGGTCGTCTGGGGCAGGTCAAGCTTTGCTGGGCCGGGGATCTGGGACTCCTCGGTGAACTTGCCCGAGGACAACGCCGCGGCCGCGGTGATCAGCTTGAAGGTTGAGCCAGGAGGGTAGAGGTCACCGGCGATCGCCCGGTTGAGGGCAGGGCGACCCGGGTCCGCGTTCAGAGCCTTCCAGGCGGCGGCGACCGCGTCGAGGTTGTGGCTCGACAGAGCCGTCGGGTCGTACTGCGGGTGGCTGACCATGGCCAGGATCGCGCCGGTGCTGGGGTCCAGAGCGACCACGGCGCCACGCTGGTTGCCCAGGGCCTTGTCCGCGGCCTGCTGGGCTTTGGCGTTGATGGTGAGCTCGAGGCTGGCGCCGCTGGGGACCTTGCCGGTCACCATGTCGACCACTCGGCGGTAGAAGAGCTGGTCCGACTGCCCCGACAGCAGCGGGTCCTCGGCTCCTTCGAGGCCCCCGCCGGCGCCGTATGTGAAGGAGTAGTAGCCGGTGACCTGGGAGTACAGCCTGCCCGACGGGTAGGTGCGGACGTACTTCAGATCGTCCTTGGTCGGGACGGACTTGGCTACCGGCGACCCGCCGACCAAGATGGCGCCGCGCTCACGGGAGTAGCTCTCGAGCAGGGTGCGACGGTTGCCCGGACGGTTGTCGAGCGACTTGGCCTGGACGAACTGGATCAAGGTGGTGGAGATCAGCAGGGCGCCGAAGAGCAGGGCCACGATGAAGGAGAGTCGGCGGATCGGCTGGTTCACGGCCGCGCCACCACCTGGGTGTGCGCTGCGGACGCGGATGCCAGCTCGTCGGCGTCCGGGAGTGGGCGCCTGGCCTGGTCGCTGATCCGCAGCAGCAGGGCCACGATCGACCAGTTGGCCAGGAGGGAGGACCCGCCGTATGAGAGGAAGGGCATCGTCAGGCCGGTCAGCGGGATGACGCGTGTGACGCCTCCGACAACCACGAAGCACTGCAGGGCCACGGAGAACGACAGCCCCACGGCCAGCAGCTTGCCGAAGCCGTCCCGCACGCCAAGAGCCGTTCTCAGGCCGCGCTCCACGAGCAGGAGATAGAGCAGCAGCAGGGCGAACAGACCGATCAGCCCGATCTCCTCGCCGAAGCTGGGGATGATGAAGTCACTCTCGGGGAAGTACGTGAGCTCGGGGTGACCGCGCCCGAGCCCGCTGCCGAGAAGCCCTCCCTTGGCCATGCCCATCAGGCCCTTGACGAGCTGGTCGCTTGCGGCAATGGCCTTTGCGCTGAACGGATCCAGCCACAGCAGGACCCGTGTCTGAACGTGTCCGAACAACAGGTAGGCGACGTAGGCGCCGGCGCAGAACAAGACCATGCCGATCGCTATCCATGACCGGCGTTCCGTGGCGACGTAGAGCATTGCGACGAAGAGACCGAAGAAAAGCAGCGAGGAGCCCAGGTCCTTCTCGAAGACGAGGACCCCGACGCTGGCCAACCACGCGATCAGGATCGGACCGAGGTCCTGCGCCCGGGGCAGGCCGATCCCGAGGAACCGACGCCCGACCAACGACAGCACGTCGCGGGTCTGCACGAGGTAGCCGGCGAAGAAGATGACCAGCAGGATCTTGGCGACCTCACCGGGCTGGAAGGACAGCGGTCCGAGACCAATCCAGATCCGTGAGCCGTTGATGTTCCGGCCGATGCCGGGCACGAGCGGCAGCAGGAGCATCCCCAGACCGGCTGCCATGGCGGTGAACGTGAACCTGCGCAGCTGGCGGTGGTCCCGCAGGGCGATCATGACGCCAGCGGCGAGGAGGACCGCCAGCGTGCTCCACATGAGCTGCTTGGGCGCGAGGAGATGACTGCCGGTGCGGGAGTTGGCCAGGTCCAGGCGGTGGATCATCACCAGGCCGAGGCCGTTGAGCAGGGTCGCGATCGGCAGCATGAGCGGGTCGGCGTAGGAGGCGCGCCACCGCAGGACGAGGTGAAAGCCGCCGGTGAGAACCAGCAGACCCGAGCCGTACTTGACCAGGTCGGGCGGGAACGACCCGTCCATCGCCAGGCCGACGTTGAGGTAGGCCACGAGCACGATCACGACGGCCAGCAGCAGCAGCACCAGCTCGACGTTGCGTCTGGTGCGAGGACGGAAGGAGGTGACGGTGCTCATGGGGTGGGGGTGGATCTGGGGGTGGAGCTGGGCGAGGACGTGGGGGCGCCACTGGACGATCCGCAGGTGCCGCCCGCGGCCCTGGTGGTCTGGCACTGGAGGGCCTGAACCCGCAGGTCGGTCACCAGCCGGCGTGCGTCCTGGACGTTGGCGCTGCTGAGGGTCGCGTCGACCTTGCCGCGGTAGAAGTCCGGCAGGTCGCTCAGCGCGATGTCGCTCTCCTGGATCGGGTGGGAGAGCTCCCAGGGGCCGATGTTCTGGGAGACGCCCTGGAAGATCGCGACGTGTCCCTTGGCCTCACCGACGTAGTACTGCCGTTGTGACCAGCCGTATGCCGCGTAGCCGCCGCCCGCGAGAATGGCCAGGACGAGGACAAGCGAAAGACCCTTGAGCCATCGCAGGCGACGCGATGACGGCCCTTCTTCCGCGAGCCGGATGGACTCCTCGTCAGTGGCCTCCTCGACGTCCAGGCCAGAGGCATGGCGCGCAAGAGCGGCCGCCTTGGCCGCGGGCGTGACCGGAATCGCACGGGTGGCCGTGACCTTGCGTTCGGCCGCTGCTCCCACGACCTCGTGCGCCGTCGGTGGAGGAGCCTGCTCTTTGTCGAGATCGACGACGTCGCCGATGATGCAGGTCACATTGTCGGGTGCGCCCGCGCGCATGGCCAGCTCCACCAGACGGTCTGCAGTCCTGCCCGGCGGCATGGCCTGCTCGAGAACCTCCTGGATGGTGTCGCGGGCAACGAACCCGGACAGGCCGTCGGAGCAGAGCAGGTAGCGGTCGCCGATGCGGGCCTCGCGCACGGCGAGGTCGGGCTCGTCGTCATGCTGCCCGGTGAGGACCCGCGTGACCAGTGAACGCTGGGGGTGGCCCTCAGCCTCCTCCTCGGTGATCCGGCCCTCGTCGACCAGGCTCTGGACGAACGAGTGGTCGTGCGTGATCTGGGTGAAGGTGCCATCGCGCAGGAGGTAGGCGCGGGAGTCGCCGATGTGCGCGACAGCGATCTTGTTGCCGGTCCGCAACAGTGCAGTGACAGTCGTGCCCATTCCCTGAAGCTCGGGTTGGCGCCCGATTGCCTGCTGGAGCTCGCTGTTCGCGCTGTGCAGCGCCTGGGCGAGGAGATCCAGAGCATCGTCCGAGCCGTGGCTCTCGCCGTCCAGACCGACGATCTCGCCGATCGCGATCGAGCTCGCCACATCTCCCGCGGCATGGCCCCCCATGCCGTCGGCGACGACGAGCAGGTGGGGACCGGCATACCCCGAGTCCTGGTTCACCTGTCGCACCAGTCCGACGTCCGAGCGGGCCGCGTAGCGGAGCGCGATGGCCAAGGGGACCTACTTCCGCAGCTCGAAGATGGTCTTCCCGATCCGCAGGGTTGAGCCAACCTCTACGGGCATGGGCTTGGTCAGCTTGTCGCGTCCCAGAAAGGTGCCGTTGGTGGACGCCAGGTCCTCCACGAACCAGCCACCGTCGCGACGGAAGATGCGTGCGTGCCGGCCGGATGCGAAGTCGTCGTCCAGGACCAGCGTGCACTCGGGGTTGCGACCCAGCAGGATGCCACTCGCCTTCAGGGGCACCGTCGTTCCTGTCATGGAGCCATCGGTAACGGCCAGGGTCGTCGGGATGCGTCTGCCGGACGCGCGCGGCGCCTTGGGCGCGGCCTGCTTGACGCTCTGCGAGGGCTTGACGACCGGTCCTCCTGCTGCTCGAGGTTGCGCCTTGGGTTTCCGCCGGGTCAGGACCCTGGTGCCGTAGAGGTCGCCCCGCAGGACCCCGACGACGCTGAAGACGAAGATCCACAGCAGGGCCAGGAGCCCGAGTCGGATCACCGTGAGGGTGAGCTCACTCATGGGTGGGGATCACCGGCGCCCCGCGCGGTAGATCAGGGTGGTCCGACCCACGTTGACGCGGTCCCCATCGGCCAGGTGCTGGCTCGTGATCCGCTCGCCATTGACGAACGTGCCGTTCGTCGAGCCGAGGTCGCGGATGCTGGCCACCAGGTGGGGGCCGTCGCTGGTCACGCGAATCTCGGTGTGCCGCCTGGAGATTCCGGGGTCGTCGAGGATGACGTCCGCGGTGTTGTCCCGTCCGAGGACGGTGATGGCTGCGAGCAGCGGGTAGCGGTCGCCGTCGACGTCGAACCACGGGCGCTGTGCGGGGGCAGAGTGGGTGTGCTGACGCGCCGGGGCGGCAGGCACGTGAGGAGGGGCGGGAACAGCGGTCCCGGCTGCGGAGGCAGCAGGGGCCCACGCCCAGTCCTCGGCGGGCACGGGCGGTGAGGGCACGGGACTCGATGGTGGCGCCGCCACGTCGGGTGCCGGTCGCGCCGTTGCGGATACACCTGCCGCTGCCGGGGAGGGTGTGGCGGACGGTGATCCGGACGGGGAACCCTTGGCCGTGGACGGGCGCACGCGGAATACCCCGGTCTCGAGGTCTTCTGCGGACTGGAAGTCGACCTTGATCGGGCCGCCGGGCTGGTACCGCTGGGACTCGGCGTGCTCCTGGGCTGAGGCCACGAGCTCTTCGGTCAGCATCTCCGAGAAGCCCGTCAGGCGTTCGAAGTCGGTCGGCGCCAGCTCGATGGTGAACAGGTTGGGCACGAAGGTGCGCCCGTGGCCGATCACCGCCGCCCGGTCATCCATGGCGCGGCGCATCGCGGAGGCGATCTCGACCGGTTGTACCTCAGCCTTGAAGGCCTTGGCGAAGGCGCCGTGAACGGCTCGTTCGAGTCCTCGCTCGACGCGATCGAACAGTCCCACCGTGACACCTCCTTTGTCGTTTGCCTGTCGATGGTATCGGGCAGAGGTGGGTTGACCTGCAGGGTGCTAGCCTGTGGCGCTCTCATGGAAGCGGGACGGACTGATCCGGTTTGGATTTCCGGGCGCCGGTCCCTCAGACTGTGAGCGCGCGCGAGTGGCGGAACGGCAGACGCGCTGGCTTCAGGTGCCAGTGTCCGAAAGGGCGTGGGGGTTCAAATCCCCCCTCGCGCACCAATGTCCTGTCTCAGGACAGAGAAACCCTCGAACTCCCAGGTTCGAGGGTTTCTGCGTGTTGGTCGCGGCCGGTGGGCTGGTATCCCTTTGCTGGGGTCGAGGGTTAGCCCGAACCATGATGATGACCTGGCCCACCTGACCCAGAGCTGGCTCAGAAGCGGACCCAGGAGTTGGTTGCTCTGGTAGTCGTCAACCCTGGCCGAGACGAACGTCGTCTCGAACTGGACCAGTCTTGTCCTGTGGGGGAACGGGCCATGGCGAGCGCCGTCGCGATACGTTCGAGGCATGGCCAGACCTCATGCGGCATCCCTCATCGAGGACGCCTTCCATCGCCCCCTGAATGCACTGCTGCGTCGGCGCGGATGGCGCACGCGCACCATCGGCCACACGGGTTATGGAAGTCAGGACTTCGTGAGGGTCCTGGGTCGGGTGCTGCTGAGCCGTCCGGCTGAGAGGCCGGCGCCAAGCGAGGCGGAGGCGATCATCAATGAGCTCAGAGGCACTGTGGACGAGCAGCGTGGTTGGCGGGCATTCGTCACTGCGGGCGCCATGGACGTGCCGGTCAGCGTCAGCATCGGAGACCGGACGACTCACGCTCGCACCGACCGCAGCGGCTACCTCGACGTCGTGATTCGCGACCCCGGCTTCGGGCCCGGCTGGCACACCGTCACGATCGAGGCAGAGGGCGCCAAGCCGGTCGCGGCATGGGTGCTGATCATCGATCGTGCGGCTGACTTCGGACTTGTCAGCGACATCGACGACACGGTCATCTCCACCTCGTTGCCGCGTCCGTTCATTGCCGCCTGGAACACGTTCGTGCGTCAAGAGACCGCTCGCCACCTGGTCCCGGGCATGGCGCCGATGTATCGCACCCTGCTCGGCGAACACCCCGGTGCCCCGATCTTCTACCTGTCCACCGGCGCCTGGAACACCGCGCCGACCTTGACGCGCTTCCTCAAGCGCCACGGCTATCCACCGGGGCCGATGCTGATGACCGACTGGGGCCCCACCAACACCGGCTGGTTCCGCAGCGGGCAGGAGCACAAGACCGAGGCGTTGCACCGGCTGGCTCGCGAGTTCCCCCGGATCCGCTGGGTTCTCATCGGCGACGATGGTCAGCACGACCCGAAGATCTATGGCGACTTCGCTCGCGACCGCCCTGATGTCGTTGAGGCCATCGGGATTCGGGAGCTCACCCCGGCCGAGCAGGTGCTCTCGCACGGCATACCGGTGTCCAACGAGGAGTTCGCGCCTCGAGTGCATCGCGACGTGCCGGTGTTTCGTGCGCCCGATGGTTATGGGCTGCTCCCACTGCTCAGGCCCGGGGGCCGCTAGGCCGTTGCGACTGCCGGCCTTCGGCGTTTCCGCGGCAGCCCGAGCGCAGTGACGGCAGCGCCGAGGGCCATGAGTACGGCGCAGATCAGCAGCGCCGTCCGGTAGGCGGGCGCGAGTCTGGTGGCGTCGGCATACTCGCTGCCGCTGAGCCCGACGAGCGCTGGAAGGGCCGCGACGGCCATGAGCCCGGCCGTTCGTGCGACAGCGTTGTTGATTCCGCTTGCCGTCCCCGCCAGCTCATCGGGGGCGGCTGCGAGGACGGTTCCGGTCAGCGGCGCGACGGTCATGGCCAGACCCAGCCCCAGGAGGGCAACTCCGGGCAGGACATCCAGGACGTATGACGGGTGGCTGGGTGAGAGCGACATGAGCACGAATCCCGTTGCCGCGGTGAGCGGCCCGCCGATCATGAAAGGACGGGCGCCCACCTTGGTGGCCAGTGTGCCGAAGCGGCTGGCGAGCACGAGCATGACCACGCTCAACGGCAGGGTGGCGGTGCCGGCCCGCAGCGCCGTCCATCCCGAGACCACCTGCAGGAAGAGGACCAGGAAGACCAGTGCGCCGGAGAGGGCCGCGTAGATCGCGAAGGTCACGGAGTTGATGACGCTGAAGGTGCGCGATGCGAACAGCGAGGTGGGCAACATGGGGTGACGAGAGCGTCGTTCGGTCACGATGAAGGCGCCGAGAGTCAGGACGCCGCCCGCTCCGGAGATCACGGTGTAGCCGCTGAGCCCCTGAGCTGGCCACGCGGTCAGCGCATACGTCACACCGGCCAGGCCAGACGCGCCCAAGACCACTCCGGGAATGTCAATAGTCATGCTGGCAGTCGGATTTCGCGACTCGGGGACATAGCGAACGGCGAGCAGGATGACGACGACGCACAGTGGGACGTTGACCCAGAAGACCCACCGCCAGTTGTAGCCCACCAGCCATCCGCCGACCAGGGGCCCGGACGCCGCCGCGATGCTCAGCGAACCGGTCCACGTGCCGATGGCGCGCATGCGGTCGGCCGGCATGAAGGACGACTGCAGGATGGCCAGGCTTCCCGGCGTCAGGAGCGCGGCCGCGATGCCCTGTAAGGCGCGGGCGCCCACGAGGGTCCAGATGGTGGGGCTCAGCGCCGAAAGCATCGAGGCGACCCCGAACCCGGCCACGCCCCACATGAAGATCCGGCGGCGGCCGAACCGGTCACCCAGGGACCCTCCGAGCAGGATCAGCGCGGCCAGGGTCAGGGCGTAGGCGCTGATGACCCACTGGAGGCCGGCAAGGTCGGCCTTCAGGTCGCGTCCGATCGTGGGCAGGGCGACGTTGACGATGGTGCTGTCCAGGAGGGAGAGCCCGCTACCCAGAACCGTGGTGAGAACAACTGCCCGACCGCGCGGATCGCTGATGCGCAACGTTGACGGACCTGGGATCGCGGGTCCGGGTGCGGCGGGTCCTGGTGTGCAAGGCCCAGGCGCTGGGATCACGCGCTCGATCCTATTAGCCCTCGCTGCGATCCAGGTGATTGCTTCTTGCTCAGTTCAAACCGCTTTCGGGGCCGAGAACCGGGGTCGAAAGCGGTTTGAACTGAGCAAACCGGCTTGAGCTGAGCAACGGGGTATGCGCGAGAATGGGCGGGTGCCCGAGCTCCCAGAGGTCCACGCGCTCGTGGAGTTCCTCCGCGAGCGCACCGACGGCCTGGCCATCGTTGGCATCGAGCTCGGGTCCATCAGCGTCCTGAAGACCTACGATCCCGCCCCGGCATCGCTACACGGACTGCCGATCGGGGGCGTCACCCGTCACGGCAAGTTCATCGACATGGAGGCCGAGGGGCTGCATCTGGTGTTCCACCTGGCGAGGGCCGGCTGGCTCCGGTGGTCCGACACGCTGGCCGCCACGACGATTCGACCCGGTAAGTCGCCAATCGCCCTGCGCTGCAGGCTTTCTGACGGAAGCGGCTTCGACCTGACCGAGGCCGGGACGCAGAAGCGACTGGCGGCATACATCGTCCGCGACCCCCTGGAGGTGCCGGGAATCGCACACCTGGGGCCCGACCCGATGGCCGAGGACTTCACCGTCGCCGACTTCGCGGCGCTGCTGCAGGGCCGTCGAACCCAGGTCAAGGGGCTGCTGAAGGACCAGGGATTCCTTGCTGGCGTCGGCAACGCCTACTCCGACGAGGTGCTGCATGCCGCGCGGCTCTCACCGTTTGCGCTCGCCTCCAGCCTGGACGAGGAACAGGTCGAGAGGCTGTATGCCGCGTTGCGAGGCACGCTGTCGAGCGCGGTCAGCGCCGCACGGGGCAAGCCGGCCAAGGAGCTGAAGGACGCGAAGCGGGCCGGGATGCGGGTGCATGGGCGCACCGGCCAGACCTGCCCGGTTTGCGGCGACGTGGTGCGCGAGGTGTCGTTCGCCGACTCCTCCCTGCAGTACTGCGCCACCTGTCAGACCGGGGGCAAACCGCTTGCCGACCGGCGGATGTCCCGCCTGCTGAAGTGAGGGCTCGGCCCGCTCCTTGCGCCGAAACCACCAGATGGAGCCTCGCGCGGGCCCAAGACGGTGGTTTCGCCGCAGCAAGCGCCTCTGATCGCGACACGATTGGCCACTCTCGCCATATCTGCGGAATACACGATACGGGCAGATAGTCTGCGATCGTGGACCCGATTCGCAATCCGTACGCACCAGGCGCCGGCCAGCGCCCGCCCGAGCTTGCCGGTCGAGATGACCAGCTTCGAGCGTTCAACGTGGTTCTGGAGCGTGTTGCCAGATCCAGGCCGGAGAGGTCAATCGTCCTGACCGGGCTGCGAGGTGTGGGCAAGACCGTGCTGCTCAACGCCCTGCGCTCAGCAGCCGTGCGCGCGCGCTGGGGCACCGGCAAGCTCGAGGCCCGTCCCGACCAGCGGCTCCGGCGACCCATCAGCGCGGCCCTGCACATCGCGGTGCGCGAGCTCGGCCATCCCCAGGGCCAGGAGGTCGACCACGTCCTCGGTGTGATCAAGGCCTTCGCCCAGCGACAGGCGGAGCCGAACGCGAGGATCCGTGATCGCTGGAACCCCGGGATCGAGGTGGCTGCCGTGACAGGGAGGGCCGACTCGGGGGACGTCGAGATCGATCTGGTCGAGGTGCTCACCGATGTTGGCGGGCTCGCCGCAGACGTCGGCAAGGGGGTGGCGATCTTCATCGACGAGATGCAGGACCTGGGACCTGACGATGTCTCCGCCTTGTGCGCGGCCTTTCACGAGATCAGCCAGAGCGGCCTGCCCGTCATCGTCGTCGGAGCCGGACTGCCCCACCTGCCAGCGCTCCTGAGCGCAAGCAAGTCCTACAGCGAACGACTCTTCAGGTACTCACGGATCGACCGCCTTGACCGTCTGGCTGCCGACCTGGCGTTGCAGTCGCCGGCGAAGGACGAGGGCGCAGAGTTCCAGATCGAGGCACTTGAGGCGATGTATGCCGCGACCGGGGGTTACCCATACTTCATCCAGGCCTACGGCAAGGTCGCCTGGGACAGTGCCCCGGCATCGCCGATCACCATCGAGGACATCCGGGTGGCAGCACCCGAGGCAGAGGCCGAGCTCGCGGTGGGCTTCTTCGGTTCACGCTACGAACGAGCGACGCCGGGCGAGCGAGAGTACCTGCGTGCGATGGCCGATGCGGCTCAGGTCGCTGCCCAGGACACGGAAGCGCCCGGCCCGGATGACAGCGAGTCCGTGACGACGTCGTCGGTTGCAGCAGTTCTCGGCCGCAAGCCGCAGTCACTCTCGGTGGCCCGCGACTCCTTGCTCAAGAAGGGTCTGATCTACAGCGGTGAACGTGGGCGGATCGCCTTCACGGTCCCACATTTCGGTCGGTACCTGCGCGCCAACGGGTGACGCTCCGCACATATCGAACATCTGCCAGCGTATGTCGGGTGCTCGGGTCCGACCGCCACTGGACAAGGGTGCGCCACCGGCAGCAAACTGCACGCATGACCACCATGGCGCAAGGCGGACCCACGGGACCCGATGACGAGTCCGACTCTCATCTCAGCGAGCTGCGTCGCCGCAGAGCCGAGCTGCTCGAGTCGATCAACGCACTCGAACAGGCTCTGGCGGCGCCGGTGCCGGGTCGACAGATGCTTTGGGTCGAGAGGGTGTCCACCGCGCTGTTGGAGCTGTCGGGCGACTTCCACGACCACGTGGAGCTCACCGAGGGACCTGATGGTCTGTACGGTCGGGTCACCGTCTCGGCGCCTCGGCTGGCCCACGCCGTCGAACGGCTGACGGCGGACCATGGGGCGGTGACCGAGCTCATCGGGAAGCTCCTCGCCATGGTGGGCAAGGCGGCCGAGTCGTTCGCCCGCGGTGACTCGATCCTTGGTGAGCTGGACGACGTGCGTGACCTCGGCACCACCCTCCTCGCCACGTTGGTCCGCCACCGTCAGCGTGGCGCCGACCTGGTCTACGAGGGATATTCCGTGGACATCGGCGGCCAGGACTGAGCACGGATCAGCCCTCGGTGGGATGACCCCGCCGGGCAATGTGTCAACTGTGTCCCCTGTGACCCCTTAGACTGAACACAGCGGTCCGCACCGTTCTGCCTCGGACCTGCTTCTTCATGTCGATAGCCACGCGCCGCAACCTCATGGGTTTGCGCCGGGCAGAACGACCCTCTTACCTCTATGGAGTACAGACCTGTGTCTTCTGACACCACTTTCGCCAGCCTTGGCGTGCCCACTCCCCTGTCCAGCATTCTCGCGGCGGCAGGCATCACCATCCCCACCCCGATCCAGGCGGTGACGCTGCCGGACTCCCTTGCGGGTCGCGACGTCCTCGGCCGCGGCCGTACCGGCTCGGGCAAGACCTATGCTTTCGTGCTCCCCCTGCTCACCCGACTGGCCGCCAGCAAGAGCTCGCGCCAGCCCCGCAAGCCGCGAGCGCTCATCCTGGCCCCGACCCGTGAGCTGGTCAGCCAGATCGAGGCCGCCATGGCCCCGCTCGCCAAGGCGTTCGGGATCACCAGCATCACGATCTTCGGTGGTGTGAGCCAGAACCCCCAGGTCAAGGCCCTTCGGACAGGCGTTGACGTCGTCGTGGCCTGCCCCGGGCGGCTCGAGGACCTGATGAGCCAGGGTGCCCTGACGCTGGACGCCATCGAGATCACGATCCTGGACGAGGCCGACCACATGGCCGACCTCGGCTTCCTGCCCTGCGTTCGGCGGATCATGGACCGCACGCCGCGGGTTGGTCAGCGGATGCTGTTCTCCGCCACGCTGGACGCCGGCGTCGACGTGATCGTCAAGCGCTTCCTCACCAACCCCGTCACGCACAGTGCGGACTCGGTCCAGTCGCCTATCTCGTCGATGGCGCACCACATCTTCCACGTGAAGAGCGACGCACGGCTTCCCGTCCTGGTCGCCCTCACGTCGGCTCCGGGACGCACGATGGTCTTCACCCGCACCAAGCACGGCGCCAAGAAGCTCTCCAAGCAGCTCAACGCCTCCGGGGTCCCCACCGTGGAGCTCCACGGTAACCTCTCCCAGAACGCACGCACCCGGAACATGGACGCGTTTCAGACCGGAGCGGCGAGCACCCTTGTCGCCACTGACATCGCAGCACGCGGCATTCACGTCGACGACGTCGCACTGGTCATCCACGCCGACCCGCCGGTCGAGCACAAGGCATACCTGCACCGCTCCGGTCGCACGGCGCGCGCCGGCGCCGAGGGCACCGTGATCACGCTGATGACCGACGACCAGGCCGCCGACGTCAGGGACCTCACCCGCAAGGCGGGCATCAAGGCGACCACCACCCGCCTGGACGCCAGCCATCCCCTGCTCCGGCAGCTCGCGCCCGGCGAGAGGACGTTCACGGAACCTCTCGTCCTCGTCTCAGACGAGGGTGACGCCCGGCACGCAGGCGGCGGGCGGGGTAGCCGTTCCGGTGGAGGCCGATCAGGCGGAGCCCGGGCAACCGGCGGCCGTGGAGGCGCGCCCCGGAGTGGCGCGGGCCGCAATACAGCCTCCGGTGCCGGATCGTCACGCGGCGGGGCAAACGGTGGGACAGCCAAGCGCCCTGCGGGCTCAAAGCGCTCGGCATCCAATGGTGGCGCCCGCTCCGGCGGCCAAGGCGGTTCGACCTCCGTCTACTCGACGTCATCCTCGCGTGGGGGCGCTGCGGCGTTCTCCGCCGGCTCAAGCCTGGGGCGCCGCTGACATCAGCCGGCGGCCGCTTCAGCTCCTGGGCGGCTGCCGCCGAACAGCCGGGCGACCTCGGCCGGATCGATATCAGTCAGTGACCCATGTCGCCAGCGGGGGGCATTGTCGCGGTCGACGAGCAGCGCTCGCACACCCTCGACGAAGTCGGGTGAGCTCGCGAATGCCCTGCCGAGCATCAGGTCCTGCTCGAGGACCTGCGCCAGGGTGTTCATTCGTCCGGCCCGGCGGATAGCCTCAAGGGCGACGCAGACGGCCAGCGGCGATCGGGTCTGCAGCACGACGGCGGCCTTCTGGGCGCCGGGCGATGGGTGTGCACGAAGGGCCTGCACGATGGTGGCCGGATCGTTGCCCGCATAGCAGGAGTCGATCCAGTCCCGTTCTGCCGCAAGGTCGCCCACGGTTGACGTGCTGCCCACGCCGGCGTCCAGCGACTCGCCCGCAACGAGTCGTGCGATCAGCCCGGGGATAGCCCCGCTGTCGACGAGCGAGTCGGCCAGCCCGGCGGTGACGGCGTCTGCGCCCCCGACCGCGAGCCCCGTCATGGCCAGGTGCGTCCCGATCTCGCCCGGCGCACGGGACAGGAGGAAGAGTGAGCCGACGTCGGGGAAGTAGCCGATCGCGGTCTCGGGCATGGCGACCCGCGAACGCTCGGTGACCAGCCTCAGGCTGCCGTGGGCCGAGAGGCCGACCCCGCCGCCCATGACGATGCCGTCCATGAAGGCGACGAAGGGTTTGGGGTAGCTCGCGATGGCCGCGTTGAGGTGGTACTCCTGCGCCCAGAACTCAACCGCGCCGGCTGACCCCTCCAGGAGGACCGCGCGCAGGGCCCGGATATCGCCGCCTGCGCACAGGCCGCGCTCGCCCGCGCCCTGGATAGAGACGCTCGCCACGGTGTTGTCCTGTGCCCAGGCCCCCAGCTGCACCAGGAGCGAGGTCACCATGGCGCTGGTCAGGGCGTTGATGACCTTGGGGCGGTTGAGCATGATCCGCCCGAGGTGACCGTGCCGCGCATACAGCACCTCATCGGTCATCCCCGGCCTGGCCGCAAACCTTGCGTCGTCGCTCACCCTCGCGATCCTGCCAGAGCTCGACCGGCCGCTGGGCCGTTGGCGCGGTTCAGGGGCGCGACTCCAGCTCCAGGAGATACTCCTTGGCGGCCAGGCCACCGGCATACCCCGTGAGGGCGCCGGAGGAGGCGACCACGCGGTGACAGGGCAGGACGACGCAGAGCGGGTTCGCGCCCAGAGCGGCACCGACGGCCCGCGAGGCGCTCGGACGGTGGATCTCCCTGGCCAGCGCGCCGTATGTCGTGCGGTGGCCGTAGCCGATCGCGTCCGGCAGACGGCTCAGGACGATGCGCTGGAACGGCGTGGCCAGGACGAGATCGGTCGGCAGGTCGAAGGCCTTGCGCTCGCCACGCAGGTAGTCATCCAGCTCACGGCGCGCCTCGTCGAGCGCCCGTGGCTGACGGAGGACGCGGGGCGAGACCTGTCGCGCCAGTCGACGCAGCAAGGCGTCCTCATCGTCGGTGTCGCGAACGAATGCTGACGCGATCAGGACGCCAGACTCTTTGCGGGCCAACAGCATTCGGCCGATGATGGTGTCCTCGACGACATAGGAGACGTCGGAGACGGGCAGGACGGGCGGCGTCATCGAGGGGGTGAATGCCGACAGCTGCGCGGTCAGGGTGTCCTCGGACACGGTGTGTTCGGACATGTCATATCTCGTTTCTGGAGATGGCGTGCCTCAAGGTGGCTATGCCGTCGCTGACCAGACGCCGGCTCATTGTCGGGGTCGTGCCCAGTGCTTTGGCGATGCCGGCATGGTCGAGGTCGGCTACGTACTTCAGGACAACGGCATGGCGCTGGCGCTCGGGCAGGTCCGCGACGTGGGACCACAGGGTCTCGTCAGGGCGATCCCTCTCGGGCCCCTTGAACAGCGCCCGACCAGACGCCTCCCCGATCATGGCGATGTCCTGCGCCGGCACTGCGCGGCGGCCCCTCGAGCGATGGACGTCCATGGCACAGCGCGACGTGATCGTCAGCAACCAGCCCCGCAGGTTTGCACTAGAGCGTAGCCGCGGATAGGCCGCGAGCGCCTGCGTCCAGGCCTGCTGGGCAACGTCGTCACCGTCGACCGGCCCCGCCAGGGCATGGGCCAGACGAGAGACATCGCGCCAGTGGCTGTCGACCAGATGTTGGAACGGAGGCAGTGTCACAGGACTTCAACGTTCGACGTGGTGAGGGTGTGAGTGTGGGGTGCAATACAGATGACCGTATCCATTCGGGGGGCCATCTCGGGTCGTGGCGGTCGGCTTTGGTCAGGCTTGGGCCAGAGGGTGTCGGCCCAGT
>DASVHT010000181.1:0-6893 GCA_036382455.1 Dermatophilaceae bacterium | reverse complement strand
CTTGACTAGATCAAACTGCGACTCACGTGCTCACCCGGCAGTGAAATGGATAACCCACTTCGGCAATTCACCTCTGGCAACCTCTGGCAACCTCTGGCGACCTCTGGCGGCCGGGCGAGGGACGGGTCATCGCGTCTGGATGGGTCGCAAGGAATCCGGAGATCCGTGCGTTTGCCCGGCGTCGGTCGCTGCATGATGATGCTGGGCCGGCATCCGCGGAACGAGTGTGCTCGCGCCCTCGGCTGACTACGCCAATGCGTGATCGAGTCGATTGCGGGGCTTCGGTCGACTTGACCTGTCGCGTATTCGTAAGGGGATCCCCGTGCGACTCCTCGTCGAGGTGTTCAGGTCCTCTGACGCTGGTATTTCTGGCCTTCGCATAGGACGCCGCGCGCGGTCTAGGCCCGGTCCACCGCGTCGTACGGCTTCAGGCCGCGATGGGTTCGGTGAAGGCGAGGGGTCATTTGAGCCTGCGGGTCTCGTATGCCCGCAGCGCGGCCCCGACCTGGGCGGCCAAAGCGATTGCGACCAAGCGCTCGAGGCGGGCCGGGTGGGTGTCCGGGCCTGCGGTCAGGAGGAACCGGCCCATGAATCGTCCACCGCTTTCGACGATCAGTTCGGTGTCCATGTCGGTGGGCAGTCCCGTGGTCTCCCCGTCCCATTCCTGGCGGCCTCGGCGTAGCCGTCCATCGGTCACAAGTCGGGGGTAGTCCAAACCAGTCCCGTAGTCGAAGCGGCACCTAGTCAGGCCTAAGACTGCTGCCATCTGCTCGCAGACGGTGTCGATGAGCGTTGATGGCGACGATGTGCCAGCGGCCGAGGCGGCTGCGATTTGTTCGATGCCCTCCAGGTAGCCGGCCCGCTGGGTGGCTCTGGCATGTTGTCGGCGTCCCCAGTGGGTGATCTCGGTGACCGCGACGCCGACCGTGAGCAGCAGCAGCAGCGTCTGCACGTCGGCGCCGGACGTGACAGCGAAACGCTGGTAGGGCTGAGTGAGGAAGAAGTCGAACCATAGCCCGGCCGAGCAGGCGGCCAGAACTCCCGCCAGCCGATCGCCCGCGGTCGCCACGGCGACCACAACCAGGACAAGGACCAGCGCCGCGCTGGTGTTGGCGAAGCTCTCACGAAAAGGGACCATGGATAGGCAGGCCAGCAAGGGCGCCAGTACGGCAACTCCCAGCAGCCAGTAGCGCTTGCCACGCCGAAGTCGAACACCCACCTCCTCGTTGTACGCCCGAGCGGTTGCTGTCGGCCAGTACCTCCGCGTTAGGGATGTGCATAGATTCGCTCCGCCTCGCCGGTCGCTGATGTCTTCGGGCCTAAAGTCGATCCGTGAGTAAGGACCAGCATCACTTGCGGGCCAGGGGAGATGCACGCGCCGACAGCTTGGCATTGGAGAGGGCGCAACCCCATCGACGTCTGTCACGGGGCAAGGACTCCGCTACGAGTTGATGACATCCGGCTTGGTGCTGACCTTGGTGGACCCCCGCGGATCGGGCTTGTGGAGGCTCAGCCGCACTCCGGACAGCATTGCATGGTCAACCGTGGCTGGGGTCGGGCCCGAACTTCTGCGGTGCGGGTACACCATCGACCTGTGCGGTGTTGAGATCGCCGTGGCCTTGGGCCACCGCCAGCACGGATACCTTCCTGAAGTGGTGCGGTTCACAACTCGGGGTATTCGCTGGCGACAGGAACTCACGGTCGACCCCTTGCTCGTCGCAGACGACCTGTGGGTCGCAGAGGCAACCGGGGCGTTCGACGCGGTCTCCGTCGAAGGCCATGGCTCAGCCCAGACGACTGGGCTCGATGGTCAGTTCAGGTAACGTCCACCAAGTTTCGCCCTTTCGGCGTGCGCACCTTCTGGAGATACCGGCCCTCGCCGCGCGGCGCCTGCAAGTAGCGGGAGGGGGCGGTGATTGCCCTTTTCCTTCCGGGACTCCGTCTTCTAGCAGAGGTTCGGACGCACCAGGCTGGCCCAAGAGGCTTCGCGAGCGTCCGTCGTCGGCGAGCGTTGAGTCTCAGGGTTTTGCCTGGCCCTGGTTGTCCGGTTGGAACCGGTAGCCCATGCCGGGTTCGGTGAGCAGGTGGCGTGGGCGCCCCGGGTCGGGTTCGAGCTTGCGTCGCAGTTGGGTCATGTAGACCCTGAGGTTTCCGCCCGCTGTCTCGTATCCAGGTCCCCAGACCTCCGTGAGCAGCTGGCGCTGGCTGAGTAGCTTGCCGGGGTGTCGCAGCATGACTTCGAGAAGGTGCCACTCCGTTGGGGTGAGCCGCACCTCGACGTGGGCCGCACCGTCGGCGATGGTGACGCGTCGGGCGGCCAGGTCAACGGTGGTCGGCCCGAACGCCACGATCGGGTTGTCGTCGGCCTGGTTTGCGCGTCGCGACACGGCCCGCAGCCGGGCCAACAGTTCGTCGACCCCGAACGGCTTGGTGAGGTAGTCATCGGCGCCGGCGTCCAGCGCGTCGACCTTGTCGGCGCTGTCGGTGCGTCCGGACAGCACCAAGATGGGCGCGGCGGTCCAGCCGCGTAGGCCCGCGATGACGTCGACCCCGTCCATGTCGGGAAGGCCGAGGTCGAGGATGACCAGGTCGGGGGGGTGACGCGTGGCGACCTCGAGCGCCTCAGTTCCGGTTGTGGCAGTGAGCACCTCGTAGTTTCGCGCTCGTAGGTTGATCCGCAGGGCTCGCAGGATCTGCGGCTCGTCGTCGACCACCAGCACCCGGGTCATGTTTCCTCCTGGCCGGTGGCCGAGGCGCGGTACTGGTTCGCCCCCTCGCGCTCCCGCCGGCCGGGATTTCCCAGCGTGCCCGCTGCCCCTTGTGGCGCGGCTGTCAGCGACACCACCATGGTGAGGCCGCCGCCGGGTGTCTCCTCCGGGGTAAGCGTGCCGCCCATCGCCTCGGTGAGCCCGCGCGACAGCGCGAGACCGAGGCCGACACCGGTGGTGTTGTCGGTGTCACCGAGGCGTTGGAATGGAGTGAATACCCGGTCGAGGTCGGCCGCCGGGATGCCTGGGCCGCGGTCGATGACGCGCAGCTCCACGCGTACGCCGAGACTGCTACCGGTAACCAGAGGCGGGGTCCCGGGTGGGCAGTACCGCAGGGCGTTGCCGACCAGGTTGGCGACGACCCGTTCGAGCAGGCCTGGGTCGGCGAGGACGACAGGGAGGTCGTCGGGCACGTCAACTACCACTGTGTTCCCGATCGGACCGAGATCGTCCAGTGCCAAGGGCACCACTTCGTCGAGGGCCACCGGACGGCGCGCCATCGATAGCGCCCCGGCCTGCAGCCGGCTCATGTCCAGGAGGTTGTCCACCAGCCGAGCGAGCTGGTCTAGGGACTCGTCCGCCGTCAACAGCAGCTCGGCGTGATCCTGCGGGGACCATTGGATGTCGCTGCCGCGCAGGCTGGTCACGGCGGCCTTGGCGGCCGCCAGCGGGGTGCGCAGGTCGTGTCCGACCGCGGCCAGCAAGGCGGTCCGCATCCGGTCGCCCTCCGCGATGGGGACGGCGGCGGCGGCTGCCTCGCTGAGCCGGAACCGCTCCAGGATCACGGCGGCCTGCGCGGCGAAGGCGCCGACGACCCTTTGGTCCTCGGCGAGCAGTGGTCTGCCGCGCAGCGCGAGCACAAGGGTGTCGCCGGCTGGGACCTCGGTGTCAGCGTCCTGAGGGCGTTCGCACCGGTCGCTGCCGGCGCTGGCCACGACCGTCCACTCATCTGCCGGTCCGTGCGCGGATGCGCCGCGTCCCGCCACGAGCTGTGGGGTCCGTTCCAGCAGTGTGACCGAGCTCAGGCTGAACGCTTCCCGCACTCGCTCCAGCAGCGCTGGAAGCGCCGTCTCGCCGCGCAGCACGCTGCCGGCCAGTGTTCCGAGCGTCTCCGCTTCCGCGGTGGCGCGCGCCGCCTGCCGGGTACGCCGCGCGGCAAGGTCCACGACGGAGCTGACCAGCCCGGCGACCACGATGAACACGAAGAGCGCCAGGGCGTTGTTGGGCTCGCGGATGGTGAATGTGTGCAACGGCGGTGTGAAGTAGTAGTTCAGGAGCAGCGACCCGCCGACCGCGGCCACCATGGCCGGCAGGAACCCGCCGACCAGGGCCACGACCACGACCGCCAGCAGGAACACCAACACGTCGCTGACCAGGTTCAGATGCTGCCGCTCAAGCGCCAGCAGAACGGCAATCAGAGCCGGCAGCAGCAGCCCGAGCGCGAATCCCTGTAGTCGGCGCCGAGGGGTGAGGCTGCCATGGGGGCGCGGCAGCCCACGTCCCTTCCCCATCTGTGCATGGGTGACCAGGTGGACGTCGATGTCGCCAGAGGCGCGGATGATGTCCGCGCCGATGCCTGGTCCCGTCAACACGGCAGCGAGCCGGGATCGTCGGCTGCCGCCCAGTACCAGCTGGGTGGCATTCTCGGCGCGGGCGAACTCCAGCAACGCGTCGGGAACGTCGTCTCCCACGATCTGGTGGTAGGTGCCGCCCAGGGTCTCGACAAGCTGTCGCTGGGTAGCCAGGTTGGCTGGGTTGGCGCCGGTGAGTCCGTCGGAGCGGGTGACGTGCACGGCGAGAAGGTCCCCCCCGGCCGATCGAGCTGCGACCCGGGCGGCGCGTCGGATCAACGTCTCGCCCTCGGGTCCGCCGGTCAGGGCGACGACGACGCGTTCGCGGGTCTCCCAGGTCTCCTCGATGTTGTGTTCTTCGCGGTAGAACTGCAGTGCCTCGTCGACCTTGTCGGCAGTCCACAGCAGTGCCAGCTCGCGTAGCGCGGTGAGGTTGCCGATGCGGAAGTAGTTCCGTAGGGCGGCGTCCATCTTCTCCGCGGCGTAGACGTTGCCGTGAGCCATCCGGCGGCGCAGCGCCTCAGGGGCCATGTCGACGAGCTCGACCTGGTCGGCGGCCCGGACCACCGCGTCAGGCACCCGTTCCCGCTGCGGCACCCCGGTGATCTTCTCGACGACGTCGTTGAGCGACTCCAGGTGCTGGATGTTGACCGTCGAGATGACGTCGATCCCCGATGCCAGGAGCAGCTCTATGTCCTGCCACCGCTTCTCGTTGCCCGACCCGGGCACGTTGGTGTGCGCGAGCTCGTCGACGAGGGCCACCGCGGGCCGGCGGGCCAGCACCGCGTCGAGGTCCATCTCGGTGAAGCTGGTCCCGCGGTAGGAGATCTCGCGGCGCGGAATGATCTCCATACCCTCGAGCAGCTCGGCGGTGTGCTGCCGGCCGTGGGTCTCTGCCAACCCGACGACGACGTCGGTGCCACGCTCGGCCCGGCGGCGCCCTTCCTCGAGCATCGCGTAGGTCTTGCCGACCCCGGGCGCCGCACCCAGGTACACCCGCAGCTTCCCGCGTCCCATGACATCTCCCACCGTCACAGCCAGTCTGCCGCTCAATGGCCCGCGGCATCCAGCGCCAGATTGAGGTTGAGGACGTTGACGCGTGGCTCGCCGAGGAATCCGAGCGTGCGTCCCTGGGTGTTCTCGGTGACCAACGCACGAACCTGCACCTCGCTCAGGCCCCGTTCCCGGGCGACGCGCGGGATCTGCTCGTCGGCATAGGCGGGGCTGATGTGGGGGTCGAGGCCGGAGCCGCTGGCGAGCAAGGCATCCGGGGCGACCTGTTGCGGGGCGACGCCGTCGAGCTTGGCGGCAGTGGCCCGACGCTCCTTGATGGAGGCGATCAGGTCCTTGTTCTCCGGGCCTAGGTTGGAGGCACTGCTGGACGTCGGGTCGTATCCCAGCCCGGCTGCCGAGGGACGGCTCTGGAAATACTTCGGGTCGGCCTCGACAACCGGATTGCCGTCGGCGTCCTTGGTTGGCTGGCCGTTCTTCAGGACGGGTCGGGTGAAGGCCTGCCCGATGAGGTGGGAACCGACGGTCTTGCCGCCCCGTTGCACCAGGGAGCCGTTGGCGTTGTCGCCGAAGGCGACCTGGGCGAAGCCGGTCATGGTCAGTGGGTAGGCCAGGCCCAGGATGGCGGTGAGCAGGAGCAGTGTCCGCAGCGCGGCGCCATACTGCCGCAGGACCGGGGAGGTTCGGTTTGCCATGGTTGTTTGCCTGCCTCTTCTAGTGGATGCCGGGGATCTGGGACACCAGCAGGTCGATGAGCTTGATTCCGATGAACGGGCTGATGATGCCGCCGGCGCCGTAGATGAGCAGGTTGCGGCGCAGCATCTGGGCTGCTGAGGATGGGGTGTACCGGACTCCGCGTAGGGCCAGGGGGATGAGCCCGATGATGATCAGGGCGTTGAAGATGACCGCCGACAGGATCGCGGACTCCGGCGATGCCAGGTGCATGATGTTGAGCCTGCCCAGGCCGACGAACACGCTGGCGAACATCGCGGGGATGATCGCGAAGTACTTGGCGATGTCGTTGGCGATGGAGAACGTGGTCAGCGAGCCGCGGGTGATGAGCAGCTGTTTGCCGATCTGGACGATCTCGATGAGCTTGGTGGGGTTGGAGTCCAGGTCGACCATGTTGCCGGCCTCCTTGGCAGCCGAGGTGCCGGTGTTCATGGCGACACCGACGTCGGCCTGGGCCAGGGCGGGTGCGTCGTTGGTGCCGTCGCCGGTCATCGCGACCAGGCGGCCGCCTTCCTGTTCGGCCTTGATGAGGGCCATCTTCTGTTCGGGGGTGGCCTCGGCGAGGAAGTCGTCGACGCCGGCCTCGTCGGCAATGGCCTTGGCGGTCTGAGGGTTGTCACCGGTGATCATGACGGTGCGGATGCCCATCCGGCGCATCTCGTCGAAGCGTTCGCGCATCCCCTCCTTGACGACGTCCTTGAGGCTGATCACCCCCAGGCACCGTGCCGGCTGGCCATCCACCAGCTCGGCGACCACCAGTGGGGTGCCGCCACCGGTGGAGATGCCGTCCACGATGGAGCCGACCTCTTCG
>DASVHT010000180.1:0-2672 GCA_036382455.1 Dermatophilaceae bacterium | reverse complement strand
CCATCACCTCGAATCGCTCGGGATCAACTTCGACCATGCAGCAAGTGTCCAACCCGACGCCATACGCGCCGCGCTGAGGCATCCGCTCATCCGGATCTGAGCGGACAGCAGTTTCGGTCGCCCGCATGCCGACAGGCGGCGAAAAGACGCACTTCCGCGACCGCGCGGATCGCGGCATAGAGCGGAAGATGCCGAAGTCAGGCGACCAGCCGTGTCTGGCTCCCGATCGTCAACACATCTATCGACCAAGCAGACTTTGCCTGGTGTCGAAGAACGCACGGTAAGACTCTGGGGCGGCCTGGTCAGGGTCTGCCGTGCTGGCGCGCAAGCGCCCACAGCCTCCAGCCGGTGAGGATGAACCAGGTCGGCAGGAGGAGGCCGTAGAGGAGGTAGGCGGACTCGATGACCGGACGCAGCGCCTCTGAGACGACGCCCACGGCACCGGTCACCGCGCCGAACAGGCCCAGCGCCCGGGGAAATGGCCCACGCCGCATGGCCAGGGAGAGCAGGAGGATTCCCGCAGCGGTGAGGACGCCGGCCCATGGCATGGCGTTGGTCGTCGCGACGATCGCATCGGCGGCGCTGGCCAACCCGGCGCGTTCCTCGACTGTGGACGCGGACCGGTAGGCGCCGCTGAGCACGACGAGGCCCCCGTTGAGGGACTGGGGGCTACTACCGACGGCCAGCGCTGTGATCTCCGAGCCAACCCCGAACAACCCTCCGACGAGGGCCAAGCTCCGGTCGACGGGCCACAGCGCCACCGCCCAGGAGCAGAACACGACGATCGCCGGGATGCTGAGCCCGACGAAGCAGACGAGCTCGATGAGGTAGACGACCCGGTGGGCCTGGATGTACTCCAGGACTGCCGCGCCGGAGGCCGGCGGAAGGGGGGCGAGGAACAGCAGGGCCAAGGGAACGAGCACGAGGAGGACGTATGCCAGAGAAGCCCAGGCCCCGGCTCGGTACAGACGTCGCCATGAGGGTTCTGGTACGGACGCGGTCATGATTTCAGTTCTCCTCTCGGTCGTCCCGGATCGCACCGGTGGCCATGGGCCCTACGGTCGGACGGTGGATGTGCCGCCGATCTCCAGCCGGTCCTTGAGCCCGGTCCAGATCGCGCGTTCCTGACGCCGACCGACGATCGCGACGAGCGGGCCGAGGAGCCGAGCCAGTCCGGCCACGGTGACGTCCCAGTCCCAGCTGAACCTCGTGCCGGATGCCACAGGTTCGAGGCGGAGCTCTCCGACTACCGTGCTGCCGGCCATCACGCTGCGCGTGCCCAAGACACTGGGGCGCTCGTAGCGGGTGACCTCGATGTCGACCTCCGTGGGCCTGCTGCGGATGAGGATCGTGGCCAGGAAGTGTGTTCCCACACCGATGGGACCGTCGGTGACCTGACGTGAGGCCGTCATCGAGGGGTTGTAGCGGGGCTCGTTGGTCTGGTCGGCGACTGCGTCGAACACCTCCTCGATCGGGCGGCCGATGACGATGCTGCCGGTCACGCGTGCCATCAGCGGGACCGCCTTGATGACCTCGCCCGGCCGCCGGCGCCGGCCCCGCTGCCGGAGAAGAAGATCGACACACCGATCAGGAAGCCGAAGTTGTACCAACCACCGTTGTTGTGCACCTCGTAGATGCCGACCGAGTGGTTGAACAAGGACACCAGGAACGTGATCGGTGCGATCAAGCCCTGCCACAAGCCGAGCCAGAAGCCGGCGTCGTTTGGTCCCTGGCCAGCCGCCGCGTTGGGACCCGCCGTGCAAGCCGCCACAAGGACGACGAGCAGCCCGAGAACTGCGACGGCAGCGACCTCACGCCGATGTGCCCCGGTCGCCCGGCTCATGCGAGATTTCATGGCCTACTTCCAGCATGCGGGGGGCTCGTCTGCTGTGCTTCGGACACTTTGACCTGCCCATGTCCAGCGTCCCAGCGGTAGCTCGTAGGCACGCCGCATTTCGACCAGCCGAACCTCGGCCCAAGGGACGAGCTCAGGACTCTTGGGAAGCGGCTCACCGCAGCCACATCTCCAAGTAGGAACTCCCACCGCGATCGCGTTCCTCTGTTGACTTCATCGTTTCTCGCCTCCACTGCCTGAATACCGGAATACGTCGTCAAGGGGACGCCCAGCACCACTAACTCACGCTAGGCCGCCCAACGTCGGCGGTAATAGGGACGAAAGTCCCTGCTGCCCGACGGCTTGCCAGGTCCGTTGCTCGCCTTGCTTGGTTGATGGCGCAACGTCAGCAGTGCCGCGCTCGAGGGGGGCAGCACCGGGTGTAGGCCTCTTGCGGATTACCGGATCTCGGCATGTGCGGAAAGCCAGGCTAGCCGACAGGCGGCGGAAGGACGCATGTCGTCCACCCGCGCGGATACCGACTCGCCGAGGGCAGACTCAGAAGTCGGGGGCCACGCGGGGCCAGGGAGCGAGCCGCTCGAGCAGCGCAGCCACGCCGAGCAGCAGCTGCTCGCCACCATCGGGCGCAATCAGCTGCACGGCCATCGGGGTCCCGGTTTGTGGGTGGAGCCCGGCAGGAACCGAGACCGCCGGGTAACCGGCGTAGTTCCAGGGGGCGGGGTACGGCGCGTAGCGCGCGCCGGCGGCGAAGACGCGTGGCCCGGACCGTTGTCCCCATCGCGCCGCCTCGATCGGGGGCGTCGCCAGCGTGGGTGTG
>DASVHT010000179.1:0-4495 GCA_036382455.1 Dermatophilaceae bacterium | reverse complement strand
CATGGCTGAGACCACGGCCTCACGGGCAGGAGCAAACATGTCGTCCAACCGCACCCCGCTCATGGCGGGCAACTGGAAGATGAACCTCGACCATCTCCAAGGGACGCATCTGGTCCAGAAGCTTGACTGGACCCTTCGCGATGCCAAGCACGACTACGGCGCGGTCGAGGTCGCCGTTCTCGTCCCGTTCACCGATCTGCGCAGCGTCCAGACGCTGATCGAGGGCGACAAGCTGTTCCTGAAGCACGGTGCTCAGGACCTGTCGGTGCACGACTCGGGGGCCTACACCGGCGAGATCTCGGGTGCGTTCCTGTCCAAGCTCGGCTGCACCTACGTCCTGGTCGGACACAGTGAGCGCCGGCAGTACCACGCCGAGGACGACGCCGTTGTTGCCGCCAAGGTCAAGGCGGCATACAGGCACGGTCTGACACCGATCCTGTGCTGTGGTGAGGGTCTCGAGGTGCGCAAGGAGGGTCGTCAGGTCGAGCACGTGCTGGCGCAGATCGACGCAGCACTTGACGGCGTCACCCACGCCCAGGTGCGTTCCATCGTCATCGCGTACGAGCCGATCTGGGCCATCGGGACCGGCGAGGTGGCGACCCCGGCGGACGCACAGGAGGTCTGTTCGGCGATCCGGACCAGGCTGGCCGAGCTGTACTCCGGCGACACCGCGGATGGCATACGCATCCTGTATGGCGGTTCGGTCAAGGCAGGCAACGTGGCCGAGATCATGGCCCAGACCGACGTTGACGGAACGCTGGTCGGTGGCGCGTCGATCGTGGTGGACGAGTTCGTGTCAATCTGCCGCTACCGCGATCACATCACCGCCAGCTGAACGCGACGCCGCTCCCGCCGCTGGCCTGGGATCACGCGGTCTCCACCGAATGGCCGGTCACCGTATGTCGGGACGAGCGCGCGAGCGCCGTCAGGTAGTGTTTGTCCTTGGTCGCGCTGGGCGCGACGGACCGACGACGAACAGGATTGGGTCTAACTTTCGTGAATGCCGTGAAGATCGGGCTGCAGGTGGTGCTCGTCCTGGGTGGGCTGTTGCTGACCCTGTTGGTTCTTCTGCACAAGGGCAAGGGCGGTGGCCTCTCGGACATGTTCGGCGGAGGCATGTCCACCACGATGAGCGGGTCGTCGGTCGCCGAGCGCAACCTCGACCGGTTCACCGTGGCGTTGGGTCTGGTGTGGGGAGCCAGCATCATCGGTCTCGGCCTCATCGAGCGCTTCTCCAGCTAGTACCGCGCCCGTCTGCGTCGCCGGGCTGACCTGAACTCCAAGGAGCAACATCGTGGCAAGTGGCAACGCGATCCGGGGCAGCCGAGTCGGCGCCGGCCCCATGGGCGAGGCTGAGCGTGGCGACGCCGCGCCTCGCGTCCACATCTCCTACTGGTGCATCAACGGTCACCAGACGCGCCCCAGCTTCGCCCAAGAGCCAGGTCTGGCCGTTCCCGATACGTGGGACTGCCCGCGCTGCGGTCTGCCCGCCGGCCAGGACCAGACCAACCCCCCGGCTGCCAACCATGTCGAGCCCTACAAGACCCACCTGGCCTACGTGAAGGAACGCCGCAGCGAGACCGATGGCCAGGCGATCCTCGACGAGGCACTGAAGACACTGCGAGACCGGGGACTGATCCGCTAGAAACGGCTCAGGCGCCGGCCACCCGGATCAGAGGGGCCGGCACGTGAGCGGCCGCGTCCCTGTCCAGGAGCCACGTGGTGGAGCGACGCGCAGTCACTCCGGCTGCCGGCGCCTGTAGGGGACCGGCCCCCGACAGGACGAGCCCGACTGCGCTGGCCTTGTCCGCGCCGGACACCAGGAACCAGACGTCCCGGGCCGCGCACAGGGTGGGGAGTGTCATTGACACCCGGGTGGGCGGCGGCTTCGGGGCGCCACGAACGCCGATCACGGATGCCTCACGCTCATGCAGGGCCGGGTGCTCAGGGAACAGGGATGCCACGTGGGCATCTGGTCCGATGCCGAGCATCAGGACGTCGAACTCGGGCACGTCTCGTCCGCTCGGGGCGGCCTTGGCAAGCTCTGCCGCGTAGCGTGCAGCCGCCGCGTCAACGTCGGCTCCGTCCGGTCCGTCGGAGGCCGGCATGGCATGAACCCGCGCGGGGTCCAGGGGCACGGCATCGAGCAGCAACCCGCGCGACTGCGTCTCGTTTCGCTCAGGGTCCCCGGCGGGCAGGAATCGCTCGTCGCCCCACCACACGTTCAGGCGAGGCCAGTCGATGGCGTCTTTGGCAAGGCTGTGACCGAGCGAGGCCATCAGCGCGGCGCCCATCGAGCCGCCGGTCAGCACGATGTCGGCCTCGCCGCGGGAGGACTGGGCGTCGACGATCGCCGTCACCAGCCGAGCGGCGGCGGCGTCGGCCAGGACCTGCCTGTCGCGATGGACGATGACCAGGGGTCCGCGGCTCACGAGAGACTCTTTTCCTTCTGGACCGCAAGGGATGCGGCCTCCTTCGTGCGCGACTTCGGGTTGCCACCCTTTCTCGCGCCGGGTCCCTGGGTGGCGCCCGTGTGGGCGACCCGGTTGGTGGCCGCCATGGCCGAACCGCCGCCGACCTTGGCCAGACCCTTGGTCAACGTCTCGGCGTACGTCTCGTCCGGGTCGAGCCGGTGCAGCTCCTCGGCCAGGCACTCGGCCAGCTCTCGCCGGTCCAGGCTGATCCGGCGGACCGGTTGGCCCGTCTCGGCCAGCGTCGCCACCGCGCCATCGGGGCGCAGGAGGTCGATGTTGCCGCTTCGCCGCTTGAGCCTGACACTGACCATGCCGGTGCCCGCGCGGGAGCGGGCCCGCGTGACAGGACACTTCAGCGCCTGCGCCAGCCATGCAGCCAGCAGATCCGCTGAAGGGGAGTCGCTGGCGCCGGTGACGGTTGCGGTCACGACAGGTTCGTATGGCGGCTGGTCGAGTGCCGCCGCCAGCAGACCACGCCACAAGGTGATGCGGGTCCAGGCCAGGTCGGTGTCGCCCGGCTGGTAGGTGTCCGCACGACGCTTGAGCTCGGTCCGCGGGTTGCGTGCCTCGGCGGCATCGGTGATCCGTCGCTGCGCCATCTGACCGATGGCGGACGCGTACACGTCCTCGGGGGCCCCCTTGGGCCACCACGCCACCACGGGGGAGTCGGGCAGCAGGAGGGAGACCACGACACTGTTGCCGTGTCCGGCGAGCGCCCCGTACAACCACAGGATGATCACCTCGCTGGCCCCGGCATCGCCGCCAACCCGGATCTGGGCATCGAGCCGGTTGGCGCCGCGCTTGCTGCCGCGGACCAGGACGATGATGCGGCAGGGGTGCTGGCGGCTGGCGTCGTTCGCCGCGTCGATCGCCTCGTCGACCTCGGTCCCGTCGACGACGATGACCAGGGTGAGCACCCGCCCGAGCGTCATGGCCCCGACGTCGTTGCGCAGCTCAACCATCTTCTTGTTGACGGCAGCCGTGGTTGTTCTTGGGAGGTCAACGATCATGGCTTCCTCCAGACACGTCCGTCGCGGCGCATCATGTCGTCCGCGCTGTGAGGCCCCCACCCACCCGCAGGATAGGGGTCGGGTTGTCCTTGCTTGGCCCAGAAGACCTCGAGCGGGTCGAGGATCTTCCAGGACAGCTCGACCTCCTGGTGGCGGGGGAACAACGGTGGGTCGCCCAGCAGCACGTCCAGGATGAGCCGTTCGTAGGCTTCGGGGCTGGACTCGGTGAAGGACTTCCCGTAGCCGAAGTCCATGGTGACGTCGCGGACCTCCATCGCAGTGCCCGGCACCTTCGAGCCGAAACGCATGGTGATGCCCTCATCAGGCTGTATGCGGATCACGATCGCGTTCTGGCCGAGCTCCTCTGTTGCGGTCTGGTCGAACGGGAGGTGCGGCGCGCGCTTGAAGACCACCGCGATCTCGGTGGCGCGCTTGCCCAGCCGCTTGCCGGTGCGCAGGTAGAACGGGACCCCTGCCCAGCGACGGGTATCGATCTCGACCTTGAGCGCGGCATACGTCTCCGTGGTGGAGCCCTTGTTGATGCCATCCTCGTCGACGTAGCCGATGACCGGCTCGCCGCCTTGCCATCCCCGTGCATACTGCCCGCGGGCGGTGGACCTGCCCAGGTCCCTGGGCAGCCGCACAGCCGAGAGGACCTTTTCCTTCTCGGCTCGCAGATCATTGGCCTGGAAAGAGACGGGCTCTTCCATGGCGGTCAGGGCCAGCAGCTGGAGCAGGTGGTTCTGGATGACGTCGCGTGCAGCCCCGATGCCGTCGTAGTAGCTGGCGCGGCCTGCGATGCCGATGTCCTCGGCCATCGTGATCTGCACGTGGTCGACATAGTTGGCGTTCCAGACCGGCTCGAACAGCTCGTTCGCGAAGCGAAGGGTGAGGAGGTTCTGGACTGTCTCCTTGCCGAGGTAGTGGTCGATCCTGAAGACCGAGTCAGGAGGGAAGACGGCCTGGACGATCGAGTTGAGCTCACGGGCGCTCTTGAGGTCGTGTCCGAAC
>DASVHT010000178.1:0-2075 GCA_036382455.1 Dermatophilaceae bacterium | reverse complement strand
CCTGGGCGCTCACATGCTCGAGGTCTGCCCCTCAATCGCCGCCGGGAAGCCGACCCTGGAGATCCATCCGTTGGGCATCGGCGGACGTGAGGACCCGGTACGTCTCGTCTTCGACGCGAGCCCGGGGGGCGCCGTGATCCTGGGCATCGCCGACATGGGCGAGCGCTTCCGGCTCGTGGCCAACGAGGTCGAGGTGGTCGAACCCGACCATCCCCTGCCGAACCTGCCCGTAGCCCGAGCCGTATGGAAGCCAGCCCCCGACCTGCGCACCTCCACCGAGGCCTGGCTGACCGCCGGCGGCCCGCATCACACCGTCCTGTCCACTGCCCTGAACGCCGAGCACCTGTGGGACTTCGCCGAGATGACCCGCACCGAGCTGGTCATGATCGACGCGGACACCCGCCCCAGACAGTTCCTCCAGGAACTGCGCTGGAACCAGGCGTTCTACCGCCTGGCCCAAGGCTTCTGAGCCCCCATGCCAACTCGCCTCACCCAACAGCTGGGCTGGAAGGACGCATGCCACCGGCTCGCCAGGAGCTTGTAGTCCCACAGACCCAGTCGGCCCCGATTGGCCATGCCGACTCAAGGCCGACGTGAACCTCATGAGCACCTCAGGAGAACGCATGGCCCTGACCGCTGAACCCTTCGGAACGCTCCCCGACGGGTCACCCGTGATCGGCCACACCATGAGCCGGCCCGGTGGGCTGACGCTCCGGGTGCTGACCTACGGCGGGATCGTCCAGAGCCTGGAGGTACCGGACGCCCACGGAGACATGGCGAACGTGGTTCTCGGCTTCGCCTCACTACATGGGTATCTTGCCTCCGACAACACGTACTTCGGGGGCCTGATAGGCCGGTTCGCCAACAGGCTCGCCGGTGGTCGCTTCAACCTGGACGACAAGAGCTACACCGTTGACGTCAACGACGGAGGCAACTGCCTGCACGGCGGCAGATCCGGATTCGACAGTCAGCTCTGGCACGCCGAACCACTCGGCGACAACGAGCTGCGGCTCAGCCTGACCAGCCCGGACGGCGATCAGGGGTTCCCTGGTCGGCTGGACGTCGACGTCACCTACCGTTTGCTGGAAAGCGGCGTCCACATTGGCTACCGGGCCACAACGGATGCGCCCACCGTGGTCAACCTGACCAACCACTCGTACTTCAACCTGGCCGGCGAGGGCAGCGGATCAGTCGAGGCACATACGCTCGTGATAGACGCCGACGAGTTCACGCCCCTGCGTCAAGACCTGATCCCGACCGGCGAGGTCGCCGAGGTGGCCGGTACCCCGCTGGACTTCCGCAGCGAGACGGCTATCGGCGCGCGCCTGCGCGACCCTCACCCCCAGCTGCTGGCCGCCAGGGGCTATGACCACAACTACGTCCTGCGAGGGACGGGCCTGCGTCGGGCCTCTCGGCTGGCCGACCCAGGCACCGGGCGCGTGTTGGAGGTGTTGACCGACCAGCCCGGGTTGCAGCTGTACAGCGGCAACTTCCTGGATGGTTCCCATGTCGGCACCGGAGGGCGGGTCTACCGTCAAGGAGACGGACTGGCATTGGAGACCCAGCACTTTCCGGACTCCCCCAACCACTCTGCCTTTCCCTCCACCGCCCTGCGGCCGGGTCAGTTGTTCGCCACGTCGACGACGTGGCAGTTCCACACCGATTGACCCCGGAGCGCGCGTTCGCGAGAGCCCCAAAGCCGTTGCAGGCGCCCACCGCTGCGCGCCAGAGCAACGCGGCGCCGAGCCCGGCATTCAGCGCCCGGATCGATGCCGACAGCTCAGACTGGCGCCGGGCGGAGCCTATGTGCCGGCATGGAGCTGCGCCGGGAAACACTCCCAACTGGCCGCATTGATCGATATAATTCGTTCCAAGTCTTGGACATCTTGGCCTGCGAGGGTCCAGGCCCTGAGTTGTCGCCGGAACATGTATGTCGACATGAAGGACGAGGACGGACGTAACGACATGAGCGCCGTGCGTCCGACCGTGCCGCTGGGCACGACAGACAAGGCGATCACTCGCGTGGGTTTCGGCGCGTGCGCGGTCGGGGAATGGGCGTTCGGTTGGGGCGGGCA
>DASVHT010000177.1:0-3101 GCA_036382455.1 Dermatophilaceae bacterium | reverse complement strand
CATGGCAGTCGCCTATGTCGAGGGGCAGAAGGAGGTTAGGGCTGCCATCGACGGCGCCGCCGCCAGCCTGGGCATCGGGCGCGAGGCATTCTTCAGCACGCTCGGTCGGACCATGGCCCGGGCGATCGAGGCGCAGGTAGTCGCCAGGCGGCTCGACGGGTGGCTCGAGGCCCTGGTCGCGAACCTGGCCACCGGCGACCTGGCGCTTGCCGACCTCACCCGCTGGGACCCGGGCACATGGCCGGGCGAGGCCCGTGGATGGGCGCTCGGGGAGTCGCCGCGAGGCGCGCTTGGCCACTGGGTGGCGATCCGCGACCAGCGAATCGACACGTACCAGCTGGTTGACGCGACCACGTGGAATGGCTCGCCGCGCGACGCGCAGGGTCGGCGCGGGGCATTGGAAGAGGCGCTGGTCGGGACGCCGCTCGCGGATGCCGCCCGCCCACTCGAGGTCCTGCGGACTGTCCACTCGTTCGACCCCTGCCCGGCCTGCGCGGTCCATGCGTACATCCCCGGCGCCGGCGGCCCCGTCCAGATCCAGGTCATCTGAGGGAGGCACACGATGACTGCAGCCCTCGAGGCACTCACCCCATCGCAGCCGGCCGGTGTCGACACGCTGCACGAAGAGCCGGGTCGGCGCCTCCGCATCTACATCTGGCAGGTCCCGGTCCGGGCCACCCACTGGGTGACCGCCGGCTGCATCGTGGTCCTGAGCCTCACCGGCGGCTACATCGCGGATCCGTTCCTCCTACCCGCCGGGGGTTCGACCATGATGACCGCGCGCCTCATCCACATGGTGGCCGCGATCACGCTCCTCGCGTCCGGGCTCGTCCGGACCTGGTGGCTCCTCGCCGGGAACCGCTTCTCCCGCTGGTCGGCGTTCATTCCGACGTCGCGCGTCCAGGCAACCGAGCTGTTCCGGCAGGCCGGCTTCTACATGTTCCTGCGCCGGGAGATCCCGAAGGTCCTTGGCCACAACCAGCTGGCGGCGGCCGCCTACCTGGCCCTGTTCTTCCTGCTCCTCGTCGAGACCGTGACCGGGTTCGCCCTCGATGGGCTCATCGGGTCCGAGCCCGGCGCGACCGCCTTCGGCTGGCTGCGCGAGCTGCTGGGGCCCCAGACGATCCGGCTCGTCCACCACCTCTCGATGTGGGCGATCCTCGCCATCGCGCTGTTCCACGTCTACAGCACGGTCCTTGTCGACCACCTCGAGCGCAACGGGCTGGTCTCGAGCATGTTCAGCGGCTACAAGTTCGTCCCCCGCGACGAGATCATCGAGTCGCGCGATGGCGGGGTCGACGTGAGCGAGCGTGGCGAATGACGCACCCGGACCGGCACTGCATCACCCCCGACAGCGGCAATCTCCCTCGCGACGAGGGCGTCGGGGTCCAGGTCGTTCGCGCGCTCGCGCCGCCAGCGGTGCCAGGTTCGGCTTCCCGAGCAGATGACCAGCGAGGGACTGCGGCATGAAGGGCAAGATCGATCGCTGGATTTCGCTCCTGGTGGTCGCCAACTTCGTCATCGTGGCGATCCTGGTGAGCGCCGCGCTTGCGGACTGGTTGAACATCGTGCCGAACGGCCAGGCATCCGAGCTCGGCGTAAAGGCGTCCGCGTCTCCGCCGGACCTCATGCCGATGGGCCTCGCGCACATCCCGACCAGCGCCAGCTGCCTCCTCTGCCACGACACCGGCGGCGAGGCCGGGCTCAAGCCGGTACCGGCCCTCGGCCACCCCCTCGAGGGCTGGACCGAATGCCTGGTGTGCCACACCGACGACCGCCTGGGCCGGACCGCACCCGGCCACATCGGGATCCAGCAGAAGGAATGCCTGAACTGCCACAAGGTCGCCCAGGTCGGGCCCGCGATCACCCAGCCGCATTCCCGCCTGCAGGACCAGCAGTGCCTCGACTGCCACGGGAAGGTCGCCCACCTGCCGTCGAGCATGGTCGGGAGAACGCAGGACGAGTGCTGGCTCTGCCACAAGCCGACCGCCCTGCCGCCTCCCGAGTACCCGCACGGCCCCGACGCCCGCCTGGGGTGTCGCACCTGTCACCAGTCCGCCGAGGTCGGCAACCTGCCGATCGATCACGCCCTCCGGGCGGACTCGACCTGCCTCCTGTGTCACGACATCAAGGAGGTCGCCTCGGGACCGAACGCACCGGGCGCGACGCCGGCCCCGGTCGGCGGGAGCTGATCCGCCGCCGGTCGCGTCGCCGCCGGTCGGAGGGCCGCGGGTTGCGGGCCCGTAGCTCAAGGGTCGAGCGGGGGACTCGTAGGCCAGTCCCCCTATCCGGTGCACGTGCCCACGTGGCGACCCCTCCGGGACCTGCTCACCCATAAACGGGATTCGAGCACGCCCCGAGCACTGAACTGCCCCGGAGACGGGGCCGGGGTGGCGATGACCCACCGCGGGTTCAGGCTTTCGGCAGGTCCTTGATGGTGGCGTCGACCACCGACTTGAGCAGGGTGTGGCTCCAGCCAGCATTCCGGTCTGTGTCGAGGAACTGGAGGAACTCCTCGACCGTCTTCGAGAACTCGCTCGTGGTGTCCTTGTTGAGCGCGGCACTGCGGTCCATGGCGCCGTAGCTGTCGAGGATGTCGAGCCAGTAGTAGTCGCCGGCGTTCTTCTCGGAGCTGAACACCGCCAGGTAGCACCCGCCATACTCCATCCCCGCCGGGTACGACGTCCTGATCCGCTCCTCGTTCTCCACGAGCCACTTCTGGAACTCGGTTTGCTTATCGAGCCGGATCGAGAACCCCTGCATATCGATGAACCGCATCGCGTTCTCCCCTCGCTATCGGAGCATTCCGCGGGCAAGAGCCGCCGGGCGCGCTCACAGCGGCAAATGTGTCGTCGGCCTCAGGAGCCTCCCGCGAACGCACATTGTCCTACCGAGGTCTAGGGGCTCAGGATGCGGGAACGGCCGTCCGGTGGCCTGGCCGTCGACTGGCCACCCGAGCGCGAGATCGTCGCGGTTCGCCGTTGAGCTGGGGGCGTCGCTCTCGTGAATCCCCGACGGGCGGCCCGGAACCCGGCAATAGGACCTGCTTCCGGCGATTCTCGACAGATGACCCACCGTCATGACGAAGAGGAGCCCAGCGC
>DASVHT010000176.1:0-5146 GCA_036382455.1 Dermatophilaceae bacterium | reverse complement strand
GACCACTTCCTTGCGACGTGGGACAAGGCGAAGCCCACGACCACACAGACGGTGTTCTGGATGGGGTCCACAGGCACGAACAGCAGCACGCTGCTGCCGTGGGGAGCGGGCTGGAGGCCACTTGCGACATACCCCAGGAGTCCGAACGAGGCCAGAGCTGCTCCGACCGCGGAGCCGATCGCCAAGAAGGTGACGCTGGTCGTCGATCGTGACCGAGATTCCTTGTCCCGCTGACGATGTGGCCGGGTCGGCGCCATTGTTGCCCTGCCATGCTCGAGCGGAGCGAGCAGGGTCGCGAGCACGGACAGGACCAGGGCCAGGGCGAGCAACCAGAACGGTCTGGTCAGCCACCAGAGCCCCGATCCTGGCGCTGGTGGGTCGATGCCCAGGCCGAACAGAGCCAAGAACGCGATGATGAGCACGGACAGGTGCCAGAGGTACACAGTCATCGCCATCGAGGCGAACCGGACGACGGCAGCCCACGGCGCAGGGTGTTCGAGCCATCGGGAGACCCGATCGCGGGCGAGCATCGCGATCGCGGTCTGTGCTACGGCCAGCACCAGCAGACAGATTGTCGGCGGGGTCATGTTGGACGTCTCGCCTGGCAGGCCGACCATGCTCACGGGGTAGGGCCCCCATGACGTGAGGACGACCAGGGTCGCGAACGCCCCTGCCATGGTGACCCACAGAGTGCGGCGGGTGAGCCGCTTGAAGTGGCCATCGGCATACAGAAATCCGAGCTGTTGGGCGAAGAGCCAGACGATCGCGAGGTTGATGTAGCCGACGCTCTCCATCCCTCTGCCAAGGCGGAACCAGTCAACGACGATCGCACCGACTATCAGCGCTACCAACGCAATTCGCGGACTGAACGTATGCCACGCCGCCATCGCGGAGGCCAGTGCGGTCATGGCGACGTAGACACCGAGGAACCACAGGGGTTGCCCGAGAAGGAGTCCGATCACGTCGATGCGGTCCTGGCTCATGCCCAGGGCGGCTGCAGCGGGCAGGGCCAGGTGCCAGAAGAGGACGAAGACGAGGGTCGGCCGTAGTAGGCGGACGAGCCGGCCCTGGAGGTACTCCGAGTAACCGGCGCCGCGACGAGTAAGGCTGCGCCAGACGGTGATGTTGGAGAAGCCACCGGCGATGAAGAAGAGTGGCATGACCTGAAAGAGCCAGGTGGCCTGCTGCAGCGCTGGGATCGAGGTCAGGGCGTTCCCGCCCGTGATGTGGCCGCCCTGGACGACCACCGTCGCCATCAGCCAGTGACCGAGCACGACGATGACCAGGCTGCCCGCCCGAACGGCGTCGATGAACCGATCCCTGTCCGGCGCGGTCGCCGCGGAGACCTTCTCGGCGAAGGTGAGGGGTGGTCGGCGGGCTGCCATGGCGTCATTGTGGCAGCGGGTGCCCGTCACGGCAGCGTGCTGACTCGCCCGGCATGATCTATCTTGGCGCCGACTGCGCCGTCCGCGCGCTTGCGGCACGGAGGTGACGCGGGTCGCTGGCCCTGCTCGCAGGCTCCCTTGATGGGCTACGCGGCCCCCATCCCTCCCGCGCCCGACCGCGTCGACACGGTGACGGTGAACCTGGCGTTGCGGCCCATGACGCGTGTCGGCCCCACCGCGCGGCTCAGCTGGCCTCGATAGGCGAGATGGGAGTTGAACACGGTCCACATCTCACCGCCGGGCCGGAGGACCCGACCGGCAGCCTCGAAGAGCCTCTGTGCCGCACCCTCGTCCACCGACGTGCCGCGATGGAACGGCGGGTTGCACGCGATCAGGTCCACGCTGGCATCGGGCAGCGTGGACATCGCGTCATCGCGAAGGACCTGCACGCGCTCGGTCAGTCCGTTCGCTGCCATGGTGGCCAGCGCCGAAGACACAGCACCGGCTGACTCGTCGGTCGCAAGCACGCTCAGCTGCGGTCGGGCCCGTGCCAGGGTGGCAGCGATCACGCCGGTGCCGCAGCCAAGGTCGACGGCACTGCTGGCAGCCGGGTGCATGTCGTCCATGAGCTCCAGAAGAAACCGGGTCCCGAGGTCGAGCTTGGTCCCGGCGAACGCCGCTCCATGGGCACACACCCACAGGTCGAGGTCCGCGTGGTGCTGTCGCATCGGGAAACCTGACGCCCTGGCGTCAGCTCGAGGGTGCCCGGCCATCAGGACGCGAGACTTCTGCCTGGCCAGCGAGGCCCGAACCTCGGTGAAGGAGTCGGCCAGGACGTCGTTCATCGCGCGGGTCATGTGCTTGACCCGCCCGCCGAGGAACAGCCGCACACCCGGATTGGCGTTCGTCGCGGCGAGCTGGGCGACCTCCCGGAGGGCGTCGAGGCTCTTCGGGAGCTGACCGAGCACGACGGTGGCACCCACGAACAGCTCTGGAGTGAGGGGGAGCTGCTCGAACCCGACGGTCACACCCGCTCGAACCGCATTGTGCGCGAGGGACTGCTCGCCTGTGAGGAGGTCCTGATGGACCCGAACCCCATCGGCACCGTGGAGGGCTATGGCGCCGAGGGTCATGGCGCCATACCGATCCCCGACGACGACGACCTGCCGTGCGGATGCTTCCTCGACGGCAGAAGCTGCCTCTGCCAGGACGAGCCGGTCAGTCGCGTCGACCGCCACGAGGTTGTGACCCGCGACGTCGGGAAATCGTCGCAGGACCTGGAAGTCGAAGGCGTTGTTCATCGGCGACAGCCTGCCATTGCGTCGATCGAACGGTGAAACCCTTGCGGCCGCGCGAAGTCCTGGACGCTGGTGGTTCTCTAGGCCGAAGGCGGCAGCACATCCCGTTGGGCCGGGAGCTGGTCCTGCTTCACGATGCCGACCGGGCAGGTCATGCCGTTCGGGCCGTGGTTGCAGTAACCGCCGGGGTTCTTGTGGAGGTACTGCTGGTGGTAGCCCTCCGCGTAGTAGAAGGCGCCAGCCTCATCGGCGGAGCGAAGTTCGGTGGTGATGTCACCAAAACCGTGGCCCTGCAACACGATCTGGAACGCGTCACGTGTCGCGCGTGCCGCAAGCTCCTGGTTGGCGGTCGTCCAGTAGATCGCGCTGCGGTACTGCGTCCCGAGGTCATTGCCCTGGCGGAAGCCCTGCGTCGGGTCGTGGTTCTCCCAGAACGCCTTGAGCAACAGCTCCGGGGAGGTGAGAGAGGCGTCATACGCGATGAGCACTGCCTCAGCGTGCCCGGTCCGGCCGCTGCACACTTCTTCATAGGTCGCGTTGGGGGTGTAGCCCCCCATGTATCCGACCGCGGTGGCGACCACGCTGGGAAGCTTCCAGAAGATGCGCTCGGCACCCCAGAAGCAACCCATCGCGACGTACAGGACCTCGGTGCCGGCTGGCCAAGGAGCGTGCATTGATGTGCCCAGAACGACGTGTCGGTCTGGTATGCCGGGCAGCGGCGTGCTCCGGCCGGGCAGGGCCGCATCGGCAGTGGTCAGAGAGCGCTTCGAGGATCCAAACACCATCCAAGTTTCACACATTCGACCCCGTCGGGGGTCTGTCGGTGTGGCCTGCTGCCGTTCTGTTCCCGGTCTGTCAGGATCGGTTTTGGTGACGCCCGGCCGTTTCAGGTGCCTGGGATGCCCGGGAAGGCAGACATGGCTCACGATGACGAGGCCCTTGCAGCAGTGACGATCCACTCCGTGGCGCGCAAGGCCGGAGTGTCAACCGCCACTGTCTCCCGGGTACTTCATGGAAGCGCTCCGGCCTCCGATGCGACTCGCGCGAGGGTGATCGCCGCCGCGCGCGAGCTCCGCTACTCTCCGCCCGATCGGTCGCGCGCTCCCGCAGCGGCGCGGTTCGAGACACACGGGCTGGTGTTGGCGGACCTCACCGGCTCCTACTACTCCGAGCTCGTCCTGGGGCACCAGTCAGCGGCCGCGGAGCTGGGTCATAGCGTCGCCATCGTCGTGATCAGACGTCGGCCCGATGCCTCCGAAGCAGTTCGTGAGCTGGCCAAGCGCGTCGACGGCTTGGTTATCGGACCCAACACCGTGCCTGACTCGGTTGCCAACTCCTTGTCCAACACCTTGCCCGTCGTGCTGCTCGCGAGGCAGCACGTGGCTGGCTGCGACTCGGTGCGGGCCGAGAACCTCGAGAGCGCGGCCATGCTCACATCTCATCTCTTCGAGCATGGACGTTCCCATCTGGTGTTCGTCGGCGACCCCGACACCTCTCGGGACGTGGCCGAGCGATACGCAGGGTTTCGTATGGCGCATGCCGCGGCCGAGGTAGCCATCCGTCGTCCACCGTTGCGGGTGCCCCTGGTCGAGGGTGCCGGGTTCAAGGTCGCGGAGGAGATCCTGCGGCGCCGTGTCAAGCTCGACGGACTCGTCTGCGGCAACGACGAGATCGCACTGGCCATCATGAGACGCCTGCAGGACAACGGTGTTCGCGTGCCCGATGACCTGGCCGTCGTGGGCTGGGATGACGTCCCGGCCGCCAGGTACATCTCCCCTGGTCTGACGACTGTGCGCCAGCCGATCCGTGAGCTCGGCCGGCTTGCCGCTGCACGGCTTCATTCCCGGATCGCTGGCGAGCAGCCGGTGGGCGCGCCGGCTTCGGCCCGGGTGCTCCCGGTGCGGGTCGTCCTGCGCTCGTCGTGCGGCTGTGCGGCACTGCCACCGCTCGTGAACGCCTGACCCCTCGCCGGTTAGGACCGGACCCACGGTGCACACACCTGCGGTTGCCTCCCTGTGCGGTTCGGTCGCCGAACGTGCACGACGTCGGCCACCGGCCTGCCCGCTCGCGTAACCTTTGCGACATGACCTCCGCCGACACCCAGCACCCCGGCCCCGATGCTGGATTCAACACTCGCGCCATCCATGCAGGACAGGAACCGGACCCCAGGACGGGCGCGGTGGTGCCGGCGATCTACCAGGTCTCGACGTACAAGCAGGACGGGGTCGGTGGGCTTCGCGGGGGCTATGAGTACAGCCGTTCGGCGAACCCGACCCGCACGGCGCTGGAGAGCTGTCTTGCTGCGCTCGAGCGGGGCGGCCGCGGCTTCGCATTCGCATCGGGTCTGGCCGGGCAGGACACCGTGATTCGTTCGCTCCTCAAGCCTGGTGACCACATGGTCGTCCCGACCGATGCCTACGGCGGCACCTATCGCCTCGTGAACAAGGTCGCCCTGCCGTGGGG
>DASVHT010000175.1:0-2753 GCA_036382455.1 Dermatophilaceae bacterium | reverse complement strand
CCGTGTCGACGCGGTCGGGCGCGGGAGGGATGGGGGTCTCGTAGCCCATCAAGGGAGCCTGCGAGCAGGGCCAGCGACCCGCGTCACCTCCGTGCCGCTGCGAGTCAGTCGACCAGGAAGCCCAACAGGTCAGCCCGGGTCAGCACGCCCACCGGCTTGCCGTCGCTGATCACCAGGACCGCATCCTCGGTCTCCAGGATGTGACGAGCCGCCGACACGGGCTCGCCCGCTCCGACCAGCGACAACGTCGGGCCCATGTGCTTCCCAACGGGGTCCGCAAGATGTGCCGTCCCCGCGAAAAGCGCTGCCAGCAAAGCGCGCTCGCTGACAGAGCCGGCAACCTCACCAATCACCACAGGAGGCTCGGCCTTGACCACCGGCATCTGCGAGACGCCATACTCGCGAAGAATCTCGATGGCGTCGCGGACCGTCTCTGTCGGGTGCGTGTGCACCAACGCCGGCAGGTCGCCGGTCTTGGCCGTGAGCACCTCAGCCAGGGTCCGCTCGCCGTCCTCGTGGAGAAAGCCGTAGGACGCCATCCAGCCATCGTCGAATATCTTCGACAGGTAACCCCGTCCGCCATCGGGCAACACCACAACGACGACTGCCTCCGCCGGCAGGTCGCGAGCCGCGCGCAGGGCGGCAACGACCGCCATACCGCAGGAACCCCCCACGAGCAACCCCTCCTCGCGCGCCAATCGCCTTGTCATCGCAAAGGACTCGGCATCGGAAACCGCTATGACCTGGTCCACGATGGCCGGGTCATAGGCGAGCGGCCACATGTCCTCGCCAACACCCTCGACGAGGTACGGACGGCCGGTGCCGCCGGAATAGACAGAGCCTTCAGGGTCGGCGCCGACGATCTGGACCCGGCCGCCAGCACGTTCGGCCGAGATGTCGCGCAGGTAGCGGCTGGTGCCGGTGATCGTGCCACCCGTGCCGATGCCGGCGACGAAGTGCGTGACGGTGCCGTCAGTGTCGGACCAGATCTCCGGACCTGTCGACAGGTAGTGGCTGTTCGGGTTCTCCGGGTTGGAGTACTGATCGGGCTTCCAGCCGCCCTCGATCTCCTTGGCCAGCCGGTCGCTGACCGAGTAGTAGGAGTCCGGGTGGTCCGGCGGGACCGACGTGGGGGTTACGACTACCTCAGCCCCGTAGGCCTTGAGGACGTTGCGCTTGTCCTCGCTCACCTTGTCGGGGCAGACGAACACGCACTTGTATCCGCGGCGCTGGGCGATGAGCGCGAGGCCCACGCCGGTGTTGCCCGAGGTGGGCTCGACGATGGTGCCGCCGGGCTTGAGCTCACCGGACTCCTCGGCCGCGTCGATCATCCGAACAGCGATGCGGTCCTTGATCGAACCGCCCGGGTTGAGGTACTCCACCTTGGCCAGAACGGTGCACGCGATGCCGTCGGTGACTTTGTTGAGCTTGACCAGGGGCGTGTTCCCGACGATGTCGGCGATGTTCTCGGCATATTTCACGGGCCCATGGTCTCAGACTCTGGACGATTCCTGAGCACGCCCCGACCTTCCGCTCATCGTGGGCTGGGGCACAAAGCCTTGGCCGGGGTCGTTATGTGGTGAGAGAATCACCGCGAGCCTCGAGGGGATGACACGACGACGGAGGCTGGGACGCATGGGTAGGGCACGACGCGCACGCAAGATCGCGGCAACCGCCGCCTATGGAGGCGGCATCGGGGCTGCCGGAATCGGCGTCCTCGGCCTGGTCGGCTACGGCGTGCTCAAGGTTGAGGTGCAGCTGGCAAGACGCATCGTCGGGCAGCCTTTTGATGGTGCTCCGGACGACGATGCCCTGTATGGCGCAGGGCTGGGCAAGCCTGTCCAGCTCCTCCTGCTCGGTGACAGCAGCGCAGCGGGCATGGGTGCCGACACGGCGCAGCAGACGGTTGGCGCGATCATCGCCAACGGCGTCTCGGCCTTGAGCGGGCGACCCGTCCGGCTGACCAACGTGGCCGTCATCGGCGCCGAGTCCCTGGGCCTGGACGTCCAGCTCGCCACCGCGCTGGACGAGGTCGCCCAACCTGATGTCGCGGTCATCCTCATCGGCGCCAACGACGTCACCCACCGCATCGACAAGTCCGTTGCGGTTCGTCACCTCGAACAGACCGTCCGCGCCCTTCGTGACGTCGGGTGCCAGGTCGTCGTCGGAACGTGTCCTGACCTTGGCACCATCGAACCCGTGGCCCAACCGCTGCGACTGCTGGCCCGCCGCTGGAGCCGCGACCTGGCCGCGGCCCAGACCGTCGCCGTGGTCGAGGCTGGTGGCCGCACCGTCTCTCTGGCCGACCTGCTCGGGCCCGAGTTCGCCGAGCGCTCGCACGAGATGTTCAGCCACGACCGTTTCCACCCGTCTCCGGCCGGCTACGCGCGGGTGGCCTCGGCACTGCTGCCCAGTGTCTGCGACGCCCTTGGCATCTGGCCCGACTCGACCGACCGCGGCCCCGACCCACTCCGCGGTGAGCGGGTGGGCCCCGTTGCCGTTGCGGCAGTGCAGGCGGTTCGCGACCCGGGCACCGAGGTGAGCGCAACGGCGGTCGGGGGCCAGCCCATTGGTCCCCGGGGCCGGTGGGCAGTGCTCCTGCGTCGACACCAGCACCCGGTCACGGACCGAAGCGAGCTGGACGACGCCAGCCAGGCGACCGGCATACGGGGTCAGGAAGGGCTGCCTGCGACGGCTGGGGCCACTCCGGACGAGCACGGTCAGGCAGGGCGAGACGAAGCCCACACCCCGCA
>DASVHT010000174.1:0-2001 GCA_036382455.1 Dermatophilaceae bacterium | reverse complement strand
GCCGCGGAGGTCGGCATCGTCCACAACGCGACGTTCAACGTGGGCAGCGACAGTCAGAACTATCAAGTCCGCGAGGTCGCGCAGGCCGTGGCCGACGTCTTTCCCGGGTGCGAGTTGACATTTGGTGCCAGCGGTGGAGATAACCGCAGCTATCGCGTATCGTTCGAGAAGATCACTAAACAGCTGCCCGGCTTCTCCTGCGACTGGGATGCCCGGCGCGGGGCTCAGCAGCTGCATGATGTGTTCGCGGCCGTGGAACTTGACGCGACGACGTTTACCGGCCGTGGGCACACCCGACTGAAGCAGCTTGAGTACCTACTGCGCACGCGCCAGCTGGACCCGCAGCTGTTCTGGTCCGTCTGATGCTGTTCACGCCGACCCGACTGCCAGGTGCGACAATCATTGACCTCGAGCTTCGCGCGGACGAGCGTGGCTTTTTCGCTCGGACTTACTGCCGGGAGGAGTTCGTGGTGGCCGGCTTGGAAGCGTTGGCAGAGCAGTGCAACGTGTCCTATAACCATCTGGCCGGCACGGTCCGCGGTATGCATTACCGGTTGCCACCGGTGCGCGAGGCGAAGCTCGTCCGCTGTGTCCGCGGGGCCATCTTGGACGTGGGCATCGATCTTCGCCCGGAGTCGTCGACCTACCTGAACCATGTATCGGTGCAGTTGACGGCCGAAAACCGGCGAGCGCTTTATGTACCGGCGATGTTTGCCCATGGCTTCCAGACGTTGACCGACGGCGCCGAGGTGAGCTACCAGATGAGCGAGGCGTACACGGCCGGGGGAGATTGCGGTCTGCGCCACGACGACCCTGCTCTCGGGTTATTCTGGCCGCTGCCGGTTTCGGTCATATCGCCTCAAGACACGGCGTGGCCTCTGCTCACAGAGCACCCAGGAGGCCGGCGACCATGCGAGCAAGTGGGTTGATCGGCGGCCTTAGTTTCAGCGACGGGGCTAAGCCTGGCTGACATGGGATTCGCTGGTGATGACGGCGGTGACGCCCCTTCGGATGCTGGCGTATGGGCCATCGTGCTCGCCGCCGGCTTGGGCGTCCGCTACGGCGCGCTGAAGCAGTATGCCTACGCCGGTGACCACAGGCTGATCGACTGGTCTTGTGCGGCGGCTTCCGCTGCTGGTGCCCGCGTCGTCCTTGTCGTTCGTCCCGGACAGCAGCCAACGGCACCGTCGTCAATCGCATCGGCCATTGTGCCCGGAGGGCGAACCCGCAGGCTGTCCGTCTCCGCAGGACTGGCTGCCGTCCCGGCAAGTGCCCGCGTCATCATGGTCCACGACGCCGCGCATCCGAATGCGGGAACGGTGCTCTTCGCAGCCGTCCGAGCTGCGCTGGAAGGAGACGAAACCGCTGCCGCTGCCGTTCCCGCTATTCCGGTCAACGAGACGCTCATTCGAGCCGGCTCCGACGGAACGGTGGCGGGGGTTGCCGAGCGCGGCAGCCTACAGGTTCAGATGCCGCACGCTTTCCGTCCGGACGCGTTACACACCGTAGCCGCTTCTGGGGTCGACGTTTCGGACGAGATGTCGGCACTACTCCGAATGCGCCTACGAGTCGTCCTCGTCCCCGGTGACCCGGGAAACGTGCACGTGACCAGTCCAGCTGAGCTTGCCGTTGTCAATCTACTGTTGAGCCGTCGGGAGCTTCCTGTTCGCCATGGCGGAGACTCGGCTCGCGCGTGAGATTACCTGTTGCCCAGGCAACGCGCCTCGGGTTGCCTGTTCTCTGTCGCCTCCAGGCTTCGATGGCGGTGTGGTACAGCGTCGTGCGGCGGCGGGCGATGACGAGCGGATTGAACTCCGCCACTGCCTCCCGCGCGCGCGCACCAGCCGTCGCCGCGACGGTCGTCGACTCCAGGAATGGCTGCAGAGCCGCGGCCAGCGCGCGGACATCGGTGGTGGGGACGACGGAGCCAGCCCCGGAGCGCTCAATGTAGGGAGCAACGCCGGTGCGGTCGGTGCAGACCACCGGTCGACCGGCGGCCAT
>DASVHT010000173.1:0-6193 GCA_036382455.1 Dermatophilaceae bacterium | reverse complement strand
AGACGCCGCACGCCTCGTTGCCGCCCACGGTGGGTCAATGTCGGGCGAACACGGTGACGGTCGAGCGCGCAGCGAGCTCCTTCCGTTCATGTACTCCCCCCAGACGCTGGACCTCTTCTCCCGGGTCAAGTCCCTTTTCGACCCCGACGACGTTCTCAACCCCGGTGTCCTGGTTCGACCAGCGCCCGTCGATACGAACGTCCGGGTGGCGGCAGCAGTACCCCTGCGAGAAGGGCTCGCACTGGCCTTTCGACACGATGACGGCGACCTGACGGCCGCGGTGCACAGATGCACCGGCGTCGGTAAGTGCCGTGCCGATCCCAAGGGAACCGATGCGGTGATGTGCCCCTCCTACACCGCGACCCGGGAGGAGAAAGACTCCACCCGCGGTCGCGCGAGAGTGCTGCAGGAGATGCTCGCACCCGACAGCCCCGTCCGCGGATGGCGGGCTCCGGAGGTGCACGAGGCGCTCGATCTGTGTCTGGCCTGCAAGGGCTGCTCGAGCGACTGCCCCACGGGAGTGGACATGGCCTCCTACAAGGCCGAGGTCCTGCACCAGTCCTACCGAGGCCGACTACGGCCGCGTTCGCACTACATCCTGGGCAGGCTCCCACAGTGGGCCGACCTGGCGGCGCGGGCACCCGGGGTCGCCAACGCCCTGATGTCGTCCAGGTTTGTCAGTTGGGTGGCACGATGGGTGGCCGGCGTGGACAACCGTCGTAGCCTGCCGCATTTCGCTGACCAGACCTTCCAGCAGTGGTGGAGCCATCAACAGCAACATCGGGCGCTGGAACAGCCCGTATCGGCGGTCGACGGCCTGCGGCCGGTCGCCTTATGGGTCGACTCGTTCACCGACCACTTCGCCCCGCACGTGGCCATCGCCGCGGTCAAGGTGCTGGAGCACGCCGGTTACCGGGTGGAAGTGCCACCAGCGGACGCCTGCTGCGGGCTGACCTGGATCACCACCGGACAGCTGGACGCAGCGCGGAGGATCCTCGGCCGCACTGTCACGATCCTGTCCCGCTATGCCGATGCCGGCATTCCGATCGTCGGACTGGAGCCGTCCTGCACGGCGGTCCTGCGCGGTGACGCTGCCGAGCTGCTGAGCAGCGAACCGGCAGCCGCGAGAGTCTCGGCGGCAACCCGAACACTGGCCGAGCTGCTGGCCTCCAACGCGTCATGGCAGCCGCCCGACCTCCACGACACCGAAGTCATCGCCCAGCCCCACTGTCATCACCATGCCGTCATGGGCTGGTCCGCCGATGCCTCAGTGCTGCACCGCGCCGGAGCATCGGTCACCCGCCTGGGAGGCTGTTGTGGACTGGCCGGGAACTGGGGAGTGGAACGGGGTCACTACGACGTCTCCGTGGCCATCGCCGAGCAGCAGCTCCTGCCAGCCCTACGGGACTCTGACCGGGAAACAGTCGTGCTCGCCGACGGGTTCTCCTGTCGCATCCAGATCGAACAGCTGGCTGGCCGTCGCGGGACGCACCTCGCCGAGCTACTGGCCAGCGCTCTGCCACGCGAGTGAACACCCTGGACGCCGAGCGGCCTGTCGCGCGATCGGCCGAAACCGCCGCCAACAGTTGAGAGATCGCACCTGGGACAGGGCCAAGATGGTGTTGAGAACCCGACCGCTGCAAGAGCAGCTTCGCCGCCCCGACGCCGAGCACGTATCCAACGCAGACATCTGAGGAGCCTCCTTCTCGACACACAACCAGCCACCATGGCTGGTCAAGATGCCCATCAGAATTACGCGGATCGCGGCTACTTCGGTAGTGGCCGGGCTGCGTCAATGCATGGTTATGCACGCCGGCAATCGGCCGAGGGTCTCGCGCGTGACACGGCCTGCTGGGCCGCCGGCCAGATTGAGAATCGGCCCACCTCGGTCAACAGGTGTCCGCAAGACGATGCCCGTGCGGTTGTCCTTGCGGCTCGCCGAACCTCGCCGCACCCATCGGCCGGAGCTCCGCTGGATGCTCAGGACACGCGTCGAAATAACCTAGGTTTTCTGCTCTGAGAGTCATATCGTTGTGCTATGGCCGACAGCGTGCAGGTGGCGGAGTCCGTGGGGCGTAGGTACGCGGTGCTGCGTCCGCATCTGGATGAGCGGCAACGACGTCTGATGTTGGGTTCGGAGGCTGCCGAGCTGGGTCGGGGTGGGATCAAGACGGTCGCGCAGGCCACTGGGGCGCATCCGGACACTGTTGCCCGTGGAGTTCGGGAGCTTGCGGGCGATCCGGAGCCGGCTGTTCGGGTGCGGGGCCCTGGCGGCGGACGCAAGAAGCTCTCGGAGTCCGACCCGGGGCTGCTCGCGCGACTGAAGGCATTGGTGGACCCCGAGACGCGGGGAGATCCGATGTCGCTGTTGGTGTGGACGACCAAGTCGACCCGCAACCTGGCAGGGGCGTTGACCGCGGTGGGGCATCCGGTCTCGGACCGGACGGTCGCCCGGATGCTGGCAACGCTGGGGTTCAGCTTGCAGGGCAACGCCAAGGTCACCGAAGGCAGTCAGCATGCCGACCGGGACGCCCAGTTCCGTTACCTGGCAGCCCAGGTCGCCGAGCACGCCGGCGCCGGCCAACCCGTGGTATCGGTGGATGCCAAGAAGAAGGAACTCGTGGGGGCCTTCAAGAACGGCGGCCGGGAGTACCAACCCAGTGGTGAGCCCGAGCAGGTCAACGTCCACGACTTCCCCGACAAGGAACTCGGCAAGGCCATCCCCTACGGCATCTACGACGTATCCGCCAACACCGGCTGGGTCAGCGTCGGAACCGACCACGACACCTCCGCGTTCGCCGTCGCGACCCTACGCACCTGGTGGGACACCATCGGACGTGACCGCTACCCGAGCGCCGACCGGCTACTGATCTGCGCAGACGGCGGCGGCTCCAACGGATCACGGGTCCGGGCCTGGAAGATCGAACTCGCCGCCTTCGCCACCGACACCGGCCTGAAGGTGACCGTAGCCCACCTACCGCCCGGGACCAGCAAGTGGAACAAGATCGAGCACCGGCTTTTCTCCCAGATCACCCTGAACTGGCGAGGACGACCACTGACCAGCCACCAAGTCATCGTCGACCTGATCGCCAACACCACCACCGCAACAGGCCTGAGCGTGCGCGCCGTCCTGGACACCGGCCAATACCCCACCGGCATCAGCTACAGCGACAAAGACATCGCCGCCCTACCCCTGCTCCGCCACGACTTCCACGGCGACTGGAACTACACCCTGCTACCTCACGACACGCCATAACGACTGGACGTTATTTCTTCGCGAACCCTAAACCGCTGGCTCCGCGGCCGTAAGTGCAGTCGGGCGGCCCTGCGGCCTCCGGCCGATCCCGCCCTCCGCACCTTTCAATCTGGGACGGGAGACTTCTGGGTTGCCGCGCCGAACCGCAGTGCGAGCATCGCGTTGATCTCGAGGTGGCGCAGCAGGAAGACTCGCTCGTCGAGCCGCCTTCGTCGCAGCCATAAGGTGACTTCCTCGTTGCACTTGCTGGCGTTGCAGGAGCCGCATGCCGGCGCGACGTTGTCGAGCGTGTAACGCCCGCCGCGGGAGAGCGCCAGGACGCAGTCGCGCTGCAGCGGCTTGTCGATCGCGCCGCAGTAAGCACAGCCACCCCAAGCCGCTTTTAGCGCGGTCCACTGCTCGACGTTGAGGTCGTGCTCGACACGATCCATCCGGCGCTTGCGTTTTCGAGCGGCCCTGGCCTTGCGACTTCGGTTCAGCGCCATCGCCCCAGCGTATGCACCACCAGCCCCGAACACCGGCCCGACGCGTCACCAGACACCGGTCCAGAGGACATCGCTTCAGATTCCTGGAGGGTAGAGAATGGCAGGCCGCCGGAGGTTATCGATCGTCCTTGAGCCGTCGATGCGTGTGCTCAAGTCGATCGGCGAGGCGCTGAACGTGTCCGCGGAGACGCTGTTCGAGCAGGCAGGCCTGGTCGCCGAGAATCTGGACGAAGAAGCGACCGAGCACGCCATCCGGACCGACCGGCACCTCACCGAGGCGCAACGCCACGCACTGCTCGGTGTCTACCGCAGCTATGTCGGCGACAGCGGCACAGAAACCTGATTCAATCGCCGGTGGGGCACGAGAACCTTTGTTCACAAACGAATGGGGAGATTCGACATCATGAGTCCAGCCAATAGCTTGGAGTCAGCAGTGAGCAGTTTGGAGTCAGCGGGGCGATCGGTTCTCGACCGTCTGGGCGTTGCCGAAGACCCGATGGTGGGCGCCGATCCGGTGGCGTTGCTGCGCTCACTGGTGGCTGCGGGTGGGGCTCTGGTCAAGAACCCGGCTGGGACGGCCGCCGCAGGCGGCCGCCTGGCGATCGGCCTGGCTGCAGCGGTGCGCGCAGCGGGAGCACGTGCGGTGGGCTTCGAGGCGTCCGGTCCCGTGTCTCCCGCGCCGTCCGACAAACGGTTCGTCGATCCTGCGTACGCCGAGAACGCGCTGTACTACCTGCTGGTGCAGGAGTACCTGCTGAGCAGCCAGCTGGTGGATGAGCTCCTGGATGCCGCAGAGTTGGGCGCCACTGAGGAGACCAAAGCGCGCTTCGCTGCCAGGTTTATGGTCGACGCCCTCTCGCCCACCAACACGCTGCCGGGCAACCCGGCGGCACTGCGGCGTGCGTTCGACACTGGGGGATTGAGCGTGCTCAGGGGTGCGAAGAACATGCTGGGCGACCTCCTGCATAACGGAGGATGGCCCTCGCAGGTCGACAGCACGGGCTTCGAAGTTGGCGTCAACATGGCAGCGACCCCGGGTGCGGTGGTCTACCGGAGCGACCTGATCGAACTGATCCAGTACGAGCCGGTGGGCAAGCAGGTGCACGCGGTGCCGCTGCTCTTCTGCCCGCCGTGGATCAACAAGTACTACATCATGGACCTGGCTCCGGGCAGGAGCCTGATCGAGTGGGCTGTCCAGCATGGACACACCTGCTTCGCGATCAGCTACCGCAACCCTGATGCGAGCATGCGTGACCTGAACTTCGCGGACTACCTGCATCAGGGCGTCCTGGATGCGGTCCGGGTCGTGCGCGAGATCACCGGCGCGGAGGAGGTCAACACCCTCTCGGTCTGTCTCGGCGGCACCCTGACGGCGTTGGCGCTGGCTCACAACGCCGCAAGCGGCGATCGCTCCATCAAGTCGGCCACCTTCCTGAACACCCACACCGACTTCAGCGTTCCGGGCGCGCTCGGCATCTTCACCGACGAGCCCACGATCGCCGGTCTGGAGAAGAAGATGGCCAAAGCTGGCTTCCTCGACTCCAGCAACATGGCGCACACGTTCGACGCGCTGCGGGCCAACGACCTGATCTTCAGCTATGTCATCAACAACTGGCTGCTCGGCAAGAAGCCGCCGGCTTTCGACCTGTTGGTGTGGAACAAGGACAACACCCGGATGCCGGCCAAGATGCACTCGCAATACCTGAGGTCCTGCTACCTGCACAACGAATTCGCGAGGGGGGAATTCGTTGTCGACGGACAGAAACTCAATCCGGCCAAGATCGACATCGACACCTACGTGCTGGCGGCGGTGGACGACCACATCGTCCCCTGGGTATCGGGGTACAAGACCACCCAGCTGTTCGGCGGTAACAACCGGTTCGTGCTGAGCACCTCAGGACACATCGCCGGAATCGTCAACCCCCCCGGCCCCAAGGCCAAGCACTGGACCAACGACGCCCACCCGGCCGACCCACAGGAGTGGAAAGAGAACGCGACATTGCAGAACGGCACCTGGTGGGAGGACTGGACCAAGTGGATCGCCAAGCAGGGCGGCCCCAAGACCGCTGCTCCCGCCAAGCTGGGTAGCAAGGATCACCCGGTGATCGAAAGCGCCCCCGGCAGTTATGTGCGCGTTCGCGCATGAGCCAACGATGCCGGACGCATCGGAGTTAAGCCTCGGTGCCCGTAGGACGATCCCGGAGTGACTCGGGCTCGTCCGTCTCGCCGCAGAAGCGTCGTCCTCACCGGAAGCGACGTCCCTCGCACCCGAGGGCCAAGCGGCCGCGAGGTTGCCTCGGTCCTTCAAGGGTGCCTGATTCGCTTCGTTGAGCTCAAGACGGTCCGGGCCGTCTCGCTACCTACAAATCTGTCGCACACCCCAGCCTGGGCACGTGTTGCCTCCAGGTCTGCGGTGACCGCCGCGCTCTCCCACGGGGAGGATCGGATCAGG
>DASVHT010000172.1:0-3043 GCA_036382455.1 Dermatophilaceae bacterium | reverse complement strand
GGATGGCGAGTTCAATCGGTCGTCGCAACACCGTTCTGATCTGAGGTGTTGTGCATGTCGTCGAAGAAGGAACTGATCGATAAGCAGGCGCGGTTCTGGGTGTTGATGGCCGGCGGCTCGACGTTGACTGCGGTCTGTGAGGCTGTCGGCGTGAGTCGAGCAACTGGCCGTAAATGGCGTCAAGCGACCGGGGGTCGGCTCCCGCGGAAACGGCCAGTCCCGTCGGGCCGTTACCTGTCGTTGGAGGAGCGGCTACAGATCGCCGACCTGCATCTCGGCGGGGCTGGTGTGCGGGCGATCGCCGTCGGGATCGGCCGGTCCGCCGCGACGGTCAGTCGTGAGCTGGCCCGCAACGGTTCCGCCCCGACGCCGCGACGGCGTGGGAAGTATGCGCCGTACGCGGCGCAGAAGCAGGCCGAGCTGCGCGGTCGCCGACCCAAGGCCAGCAAGTTCGACCACGCCGAGCTGGCGGCCGTGGTGCAATCGAGGCTGTGTGTGAAGTGGAGCCCTGAGCAGATCAGCCTCCACCTCGCTGAGGCGTTTCCCGAGCGGGCGGAGATGCGGGTGTGTCCCGAGACGATCTACCAGGCGCTGTACGTCCAAGGTCGTGGTCATCTGCGTGCTGACCTGCACCGGCATCTGCGTACCGGTCGTGCGGTCCGGCGCCCGAGAGGGTCCTCGGTCACGAAACGGGGAAAGATCCCGAACATGATCTTGATCAGCGAGCGACCGGCCGAGGTCGCCGACCGCGCCGTTCCTGGACATTGGGAAGGAGACCTGATCCTGGGGTCGAACTGCCGCTCGGCCATCGCCACCTTGGTGGAGCGCCAAACCCGGTACACGATGCTGGTCCACCTGCCCGACGACCACAGCGCCACGGCCGTACGTGATGGCCTATTGGCGACCATCAAGACGCTGCCGGAGCACCTGCGGAAATCGCTGACCTGGGACCAAGGAACCGAGCTGGCCAAGCACGTCGAGATCACGTTGGCCACGAAGATGGACATCTACTTCTGTGACCCCCACTCACCCTGGCAGCGAGGATCCAACGAGAACACGAACGGGTTGTTGCGCCAGTACTTTCCCAAGGGAACCGACCTGTCCGTCCACTCACCTCAGCGCCTGCTCGAGGTCGCGACCGAGCTCAACGGCCGACCTCGTAAGACACTGGGCGGAATCACCCCCGCCCAAGCCATGCAGCGTCTACTGTTTGACCCCGAAAGGCCCATCGTTGCGACGACCGCCTGAATTCGCCGATCCTCATACGGGCGTACGCGATCTTGCTCAGGCAGGGGTGACCACCCCTGCCGACATCCGTCGCGAGGCCGCGATCCCCTGCAGTGAAAGTCCGACAAGCACGAACGCTGCGCCAGCGAGTCCCAGAGCAGCGAGCCGTTCGCCCAGCAGGCTCACTCCCAGCAGTGTGGCGACCAGCGGCTCAGCCAGGACCAGGGTGGTGACGGGACCCGCGGGCAGCACTGCGAGGCCTCGACCGAACAGCACGTAGGCCAAGGCCGTCGTCAGTAGGCCCAGGTAGGCCGCCAGTGCCAGCCCAGACGATGTGCCGAGCCAGCCGAGTGGCTGGGTCAGCATCACCGGGATCAGCAGCAGCCCCCCGAGTCCGAAGGCGGAACCCATCACCGTCGAGCTGGCTTCGCCCTGGCGGATCAGCCGCTTGGCCGCGACCGTGTAGGTCGCGTAGGCCAGGCCGGCGCCAAGCGCCAGGACCAGACCGACGACCTGCACGCCCGCTTGCCCTGCGCCGTCCGCGGACAACAACCCCAGCCCCACGACGCACAGGCCTGTCGCGGTGATCCAGGACCGAGCGGGCTTCTCGCCGAGTAGGAACAGCGCCAGCAACCCGGCGAAGACCGGCCCGCTGCCGATCGTCAACAGCGTCCCCAGTGCCACTCCCGTCGTTTTGACAGCCGCGAAGAAGCACAACTGGTAGAGCGCGGTGCATACGCCGGCGGCCAGCCCCAGCGGTGACCGCCACAAGGCCACTGCCCGGCCTGGCCGCCCACCCAGCAGTGACAACACGCCCAAGAGCACCGCGCCACCAAGCGCCAGACGGACAGCACCGACCCCCAGCGGCGTCGTGCCGGCTGGACCCAGGGCCTGTGCCGTTCCGGTCGTCCCGAACAGCACATCCGCCCCGAGGACCTGCGCGACCGCCGGCTTGAAGGATGTCGGCATGACACGCATCCTGTCAGCCACTGGGGCGAGCGCAGCCGAGTGTCTCAAATCCGTGTCGACGTGCTCATCCACCAACTTGTCGGTCTACTCGGCAAGGGAACGGGAGGCTGGAGACAAACCGGTGCGTTACAGTCCTCCGGCTCAGACGGGCTCGAGCGCCTGGTGAGGTCGGGCGGGCAACTCGACCTCGATCTCATCGCCGGGGTGGATGACGCCGCCAGTCCTGAACAGCTTCGACGCCGGCTCGATCTCCTCCTGTCATACCCCAACGTTTCAAGCCGGTGTGAGCCGCCACCAATCTGGATCTCTGACACTGACCAACCACCGAGCTGCCATCGGCGAGTGTCACAAGCGATCGTGACCGGTAATGGATGGCCCCAACTGCGATGCACACGCGCCGTCTGCGTAGGTGAGTGCCTGGCCGAAGTTGACGACGGTCTTGACTGCCTCATCCGAGGGACGCAGCGTCTCGCCACATCGTGAAGACCTCGGGTCCGTCTCCGGGTAGCTTGAACGAACCACGCACCTCGAACCCGTGCCGCGAGTAAAGCGCGACGTTCGCCGGGTTGCTGGCCTCTAAGTATGCCGGCATTCCGGCCTCGTCGATCAGGCGCAGGTTCCCCGCCAACAGGCCGAGCCCATATCCTCGTCCCCGATGCGCGGCACTGGTGGCCAACAGGCTCAGGTAGAAGTGCGGCACTTCTCGGGGGTGGGCGCGGTCAAATAGCTCGAACGCGTGAATCACCGCAGAAGCATCCGCGCCCAGCATCTCGACGATGGTTGGCTCCAAAGCTGCTTCCTGCTCCTCCGAGAGGTCTGTTCCATTCGGGGGGATCCAAACCGACGT
>DASVHT010000171.1:0-4374 GCA_036382455.1 Dermatophilaceae bacterium | reverse complement strand
CCAAGCTCTCCGAGGAGTCCCAGAAGCTGGGGACGGCGATGTATGCCGCCGCCGCAGCCTCCGCCGAGAGCGCCGGCGGCGCTGGTTCCGACACGGGCCAGCCCTCCGCCGGCTCACCAAAAGCGGAGGACGATGACGTCGTCGACGCCGAGGTCGTTGACGACGCCGAGGGCGACTCGGCGACACACGGCGAGAAGAAGTGACTGGCACCAACCCGGTTGGCCCAAGGGCTGTGGGCTCGGACGAATTCGAGCCCACAGGCCCCAAGGTCACCGACAAGCGACGCCTTGACCCGTCGACCGGGGCTGTCCGCGATGCCACTCCTGCGCACGACGACTTCTCGGAGCTTGAGCAGGGAGAGGCGGGCCCAGGCGATGAGGACGTGGAAGAGGCCGTCGATGTCCACCCTGACACGACGCTGGTGGCTGATCTGACCCGCGACCTCGTTGACCTGACCAGAGACCTGCAGAGGGTGCAGGCCGAGTACGTCAACTACAAGAAACGCGTTGACCGTGACCGAGCCCTGCACCATCACGTGGCGGTCAGCAGCGTCTTCGAGGCGTTGCTGCCGGTGCTGGATGACATCCATCTCGCGCGTCAGCACGGTGACCTGGAGGGTGGGCCTTTCGCCGCCATCGCCGACAAGCTCGAGGGGATCTTGACCAAGTTCGGCGTGGAGCGGTTCGGCCAACCCGGCGAGGCGTTCGACCCGAGTGTCCACGAGGCCCTCATGCACAGTCAGGCCGAGCTGGCCGAGGGCACAGAGGTTGCGACGGTCGTCCAGGTGATGCAGCCCGGTTACAGGATGGGCGAGCGGCTCATCCGGGCGGCTCGCGTCGCTGTGGCCGACCCCCAGTAGACCACCCCAAAACCCCGCGGATCTAGGCAGTTTGTACCGCACCTGCTCGCGGATCTAGGCAGTTTGACCGCGAAGGAGCCGCGGATCTAGGCAATATGTACCGACCCCGGTCGCAAGGCGAGCCGCGCGGCCGTACAAACTGCCTAGATCGGCGCGGTGACCGCGGGCAAACTGCCTAGATCAGCAGGGTCGCCCCGCACAAACTGCCTAGATCGGCGGGGGAGTAGACGAAAGGAGACGTCGATGGCCAGCCAGGACTGGTTCGAGAAGGACTTCTACGCGATCCTCGGCGTCCCTGCCGACGCCGACGCGGCCGCGGTCAAGAAGGCGTACCGCAAGCTAGCGCGCAAGCTGCACCCGGACCAGAACCCCGGGTCCAAGCCGGCCGAGAAGCGCTTCAAGGAGATCGGTGAGGCCTACGCCGTCCTGTCCAACCCCGAGGAACGCAAGCAGTACGACGCCATCCGCTCGATGAGCCACGGTGGCGCCCGGTTCACCTCCGGTGGCCCAGGGGGCGGCGGCGCCGGGTTCGAGGACGTCTTCAGCAACCTGTTCGGTGGCGGTGGAGGCGGAAACGTTCGCTTCAACACCGGCCGTGGTGGCGCCGGGCAGCCGAACATCGAGGATCTCCTCGGAGGCATGTTCGGCCAACAAGGCGGGTATGCCGGTGGGCGGGGTCAGCAGGGTTACGGAGGCTTCGGTTCCACGGCCGGACCCCGACGAGGCGCCGACATCGAGGCTCGCACAACGCTGTCGTTCCGCGACGCGGTCGAAGGTTCCACCGTCACGCTGAGCACCGCTGACGGCTCGCGGATCACCGCGCGCATCCCGATCGGTGTCAAGGATGGCCAGAAGATCCGGCTGCGAGGAAAGGGCAACCCCGGCGACGAGGGCGCCCCGGCTGGCGACCTCATGCTCACCGTGCAGGTCAGGCCGCACCCCGTTTTCGGTCGCGACGGCAACAACCTCACCGTCGATCTGCCGGTGACCTTTGCCGAGGCCGCCCTGGGGGCAACGGTTTCCGTGCCGACGTTGTCCGGCGACCCGGTTAAGGTCCGGATCGCGGCCGGGACCCCGAGCGGTCGCGTGCTGCGCGTCAAGGGTCGAGGCATCGCAACCAAGGACCACGCTGGGGACCTGCTGGCCAAGGTCAGCGTGGCAGTACCCCAGAGGTTGTCCGACAGGGCGCGCGAGGCTGTCGAGGTGCTGCGCGCCGAGCAGGCAGACACCGATCCGCGTGCGGACGTGTTCGCCAGGGCGCGGCAGGACTGAGCCATGAGCACCCCGCGAAGCTCCGGGGGGTTCTCCCCCGATGACGAGACCCCGGTCTTCGTCATCTCCGTCGCGGCACAGCTGGCCGGCATGCACGCCCAGACCCTGCGGCAGTACGACCGCCTTGGCCTTGTCTCTCCCTCGCGCACCCGCGGCGGGGGACGTCGGTACTCGGCGCGTGACGTCACGCTGCTGCGCGAGGTCCAGCGCCTCTCGCAGGACGAGGGCGTCAGCCTGGCCGGCATCCAGCGCATCCTGGATCTTGAGAACCAGGTGCAGGCCCTTCGAGCCCGCGTGACTGAGTTGTGCTCGGAGCTCGATGCCCTCAAGTCGGTATTTGGCGCGGGCTCCAGGGTCTTCGCGGCCGGCCTCGCCGGCGAGGTCGTCGCAGTGCGTGCCGGTCAGCGCCCCGCGCGCAGCATCAACCCGTCCCGGGCACTCGTCATCTGGCGTCCCCGGGGCTGACCGTCCCCGAACGGTTCAGACCCTCACCGGAGTGCTGCGATGAACGCCTCATGGGTCGCCGGGCTGAACAGCACGAAACGCACGAGGTCCAGCTCGGCCAGGTGTGCTGACCCACGCACCGCGGCGACCGCGATACGGGCGACGTCGTCAGCCTCCCAGCCGTAGACCCCCGCGCCGATCGCGGGGAACGCGACAGATCGGGCACCCACCCGGACGGCCTCCCTGAGAGAGCTCTCGAAGCAGGACGCGAGCTTGGCTGGATCCGTCTGCCCCACATGACGATTCGGCCCGACGGTGTGGATCACCCAGTGCGCTGGCAGGTCCCCGGCTCCGGTCGCCACGGCCGCTCCGACGGGAAGGCCATGAGGGTATGGCGCGATGCGCAGCTGGCGACATTCGGCCAACAGCCGCGGACCAGCAGCCCGGTGGATCGCCCCGTCCACCCCTCCGCCACCGAGCAGCGAGCTGTTGGCGGCGTTGACGATGGCATCGACGACCTGGGTGGTGATGTCTCCCTCGACGGTCTCGAGCAAAGCTACGTGATCGGCCATGGTCAGGAACGTAGTCCCGTCGGCGGACAACCTGCCAAGATCAAAGACATGAACCTGACCACCAAGTCTGAAGAGGCCTTCTCCGCGGCCGTTCGTGACGCGGCGGCAGCGGGCCACCCGCATGTCGAGCCGGCGCACATCCTGCTCGCACTGGCCCGCCAGACCGACACGAGCACGGGCCCGTTGCTCGAGGCCGTCGGCTCCTCGGCTGCCGCCGCTGTCCAGACGGCGACCGGCATCCTCGCCCATGTGCCGAAGGTCAGTGGCTCCTCGGTCAGCCCCCCGGGACTGTCGCGCGCGAGCCTGGCCGTGCTCGAGCAGGCGAACAAGATCATGGAGTCGATGGGCGACACCTATGTGTCGACCGACCATCTTCTGCTCGCACTGGCTCGCACCGGCGAGTTCGCGATCGACGGCGAGGCCGTCGCGGGTGAGATCCCCACCCTGCGCGGCGGCGCCAAGGTCACGACCGCGGACCCTGAGGCGACCTTTGACGCGCTGGCCAAGTACGGCGTGGACCTGACAGACGCCGCCCGCGAAAGCCGGCTCGACCCGGTCATCGGGCGCGACGCCGAGATCCGCCGCGTCGTGCAGGTGCTGTCGCGTCGCACCAAGAACAACCCCGTCCTGATCGGTGAGCCGGGCGTCGGTAAGACCGCCGTGGTCGAGGGCTTGGCGCAGCGGATCGCCAACAACGACGTGCCGGAGTCCTTGAAGGGCAAGCGTCTGATCAGCCTTGACCTCTCTGCGATGGTGGCCGGCGCGAAGTACCGAGGTGAGTTCGAGGAGCGCCTCAAGGCTGTGCTGGAGGAGATCCGTTCGGCGGGTGGCCAGGTCATCACGTTCATCGACGAGCTGCACACAGTCGTAGGCGCCGGAGCCGCCGAAGGGTCGATGGATGCCGCCAACATGCTCAAGCCGCTTCTTGCCCGTGGCGAGCTGCGGATGGTCGGCGCGACGACCCTTGACGAGTACAGAAAGCACATCGAGAAGGACGCTGCGCTGGAGCGAAGGTTCCAGCAGGTGTTCGTCGGCGAACCAAGTGTCGAGGACACCATCGGCATTCTTCGGGGGCTCAAGGAGCGTTACGAGGCCCACCACAAGGTCACCATCGCCGACAGCGCGCTCGTGGCCGCCGCGACGCTGTCCGACCGCTACATCAGCGGACGTCAGCTGCCGGACAAGGCGATCGACCTCATCGACGAGGCCGCCTCCCGCCTGCGCATG
>DASVHT010000170.1:0-2401 GCA_036382455.1 Dermatophilaceae bacterium | reverse complement strand
TCTACCATGGCACCAAGGCTGACTTGAAGCCGGGTGACCTGCTGGAACCCGGCTACAGCTCCAACTTCGGCGAGCGACGGAAGGCGAACTACGTCTATCTGACCGCGACCCTGGATGCGGCCATCTGGGGAGCAGAACTGGCGCTGGGCGAGGGAGCCGGCCGAATCTACCGCGTGGAACCGACGGGCCCCATCGAGGACGACGCCAACCTGACGGACAAGAAGTTTCCGGGCAACCCGACGAGGTCGTACCGCACGCGGGAGCCACTGCATGTGCTCGGGGAAGTCTCGGACTGGCAGGGCCACTCCCCCGAAGTGCTCCAAAAGATGCGGGACCGCCTTGAAGAGCTGAGGCGGCTCGGCATCGAGGCGATCAACGACTGATCGCCAGCAGCGCGCCAGGGTCAGGTGCTCGCGATTTGAATGAGGTTGCCGCAGGTGTCGTCCAGCACGGCGGTGGTCACCGGACCCATCTGCGCCGGCTCCTGGGTGAAGGTGACGCCCAGTCGACGCAACCGCTCGGTCTCGACGTGCACGTCTTGCACCGCGAAGGAGGTGAACGGGATGCCGTCCGCCACCAGCGCCGCCTTGAACACCTTCGCGGCCGGATGGGCGTCGGGCTCGAGGACCAGCTCCACGCCGTCCGGATCCTCGGCCGAGGCGACGGTCAGCCAGCGGTACTCACCCAGCGGGATCTCGGTCTTCTTCCTGAAGCCGAGCACCTCGGTGTAGAAGCGGAGAGCTTTGTCCTGGTCGTCCACCAGGACGCTGGCCAGATTGATCCTCACGGATGGTCCTCCCCTTGGCATATCAGCCACGGGTCGACGACGACGTGCAGTGGGGCGGTGTCGAGGTGGTACTTGTAGCGACCCTGGCGGCGGGCCAGCGGGACCCGGGCGTCTCCCCGGACCGGACTTGCACCGGCAGGCTGCCCTGAGCTCGGCGTCCGATTACACCTTCGACTCCAGTCCGTCCGAGGTGCTCGGACTGCTGGACGTACACCCGGATCCACTGTTGATGTTCCCCCCAGAACCTCGCGCCTGACGCCCAGACGATCTTTGGCCTGGGACTTTGTGCCACGACGTATGCACCAGCGTTCCGTGTGGCGCGGCCTGAATTTGGGGCGCGTACCTTGGTTCACTTGGCTTTCGCCGTTATGCCGCGGCGTCTTCCCAGGCCAGGCGGATGGCGTTGATTTCTGGCCCTCCGACCCCATCCGTGGGTCCTCATGCCGCAGTCCGGCCGGGCAAGGATGGGCGGTAGCCACCAAGGGAGAGCATCGCCAGGGCGATAAGGGCCTCGGGTGAGTGGAAGCCGAACGCGACCCGGGTCAGTAGTCGGATCTTGGTGTTCGTGCTCTCGACCAGCGCATTGGACAGGTCGTGCTCCAGCGCGGCCTCGATCGCGGCGCGGTGTTTGGCAATCCTGCGGGCTAGCTAGGCCCCGTACCCGTATCGCAGCCGGTCATCGCCCCGCGTCCCAGTACAGGTCGATGCGCAGACCGCGCCCAAGGCAATCTTTGCTGTAGCCGTGGCGGGTTTCCTTTGATCAGACGGTCGGGTCGGGCAGGAGCTCACGTACCTCTTGCGCACAGCGGCAGGCGACGGCGATCTTGGCAGCCCACTCGAGCGCCTCCTCGCGTGAGGGCACGTCGACGACCGCGAACCCGCCGAGGACCTCCTTGGTCTCCGGGTAAGGGCCGTCGGTGACCGTCCCGTCGGTGGCCACGACGCTCGCCCTCTGGCTTTCCAGTCCGCCGCCGAAAACCCACACGCCGGCGTCCTTGGCCTCTTGGACCACCTCGTGCGCGGCCTTGGCCACGTCGGGCATCTCCTCCTCGAGGAAGGTCATCGCGCCATCATCAAACGAGATCAGGTACCGCGTCATCCCCTGACTCCCTTGTCCCGGCGACCACCTTCGACCGCCTCTCACCTCTTCTACGCTCGCTCCGGATCCGACACTCTGCCAGAAGAAATTCTCACGAGACCTGGGCGCGCGCTCATGCCGTTGACATGGCCCTGTCATTCCGAGGGCATCAGCCAGAGTGAAGGCCCACGACACCCGCCAGTGCCCCCCGAAACGCCATCTGTCGGCCAGGGCGAGCTGACTCCCAGCAGTTCCTTCACCCAGCTGGGCGTGGTGTGGATGCGCGACCTGGACCTGGGGGGGCCAAAGTCGGGCCGAGCGCTCGCGCCCCGTGGAGAGGGTTCGGCGCAGCTTCCGAGTGCCAGGATCGTCACCGGCCCGACAACGCCTGGCGCCGTCGGCATCATGCCCGAGTGGTGAGACCGCTCAGACCAACTCGCCGCGCTTCCTGCTCAGGTAGGCGCGCTCGGCGCAGTTCTGGGTGGCGGCGATGGCGGCGTCGTACGACTCCTTCGCCTCGGCGGTCCGGCCGAGTC